>NZ_SCOH01000023.1 GCF_005503445.1 Chitinivorax sp. B
GCAATGCGATTCATAGTTGGCAGTACTTCGATGCGGCTGGGCGGATGGTGGGCACCATCGACCAGAAGCGCATGTTGACCTTGTTGACCTATGATGCGCGCGGGAACAAGACCGCTGAGCAGAAGATGGGTCGTGCCGTGGCTGCTGGGGTCGATTTGTCTACCCTGACAGGCGACCATGCAGCGCTGTTCAATCTGGTTGGCGACCATGCTGACGATCAGGTCACCTTGTTCGTCTACGATGGTGCCAACCGTCTGACCGCGCAACGTGAAGCGCAAGGCAGCATCAGTCGCAGTACAGCTGGCTTCGTACTGGGCTTGGGTGGTGTGGTGGCCGAGCTAAGCTACGGTTACGACGCCCTGGGTAATCGCACCTATTCGCGTGATGCCAACGGCAACGTCACCCGCAGTCAGTTCGACAGTAAGGGGCGTTTGATCAAGACCATCAATGTGGATGGCAGTGGGACTGTTGCGCGTTATGACGCAGAAGGCAACCGAACCTTCGTCTATACCGGTGAAATGCCGAATCAGGCAGTCTTGCCAAATAACATCACAGCCGGGCAGGGTGATGGCATTCAGGTCGGCTGGAACCTGCCGACCGGGTCGTTGGGCCGTACCTGGGTAGTCTATGACAGTCAGTCCCGTTCAGACATCGACACCTATGCCAACCGTGCAGGCGAGCAATTGGCGACGTTGGGTGCCCATTTCGCCCAATTTGCCAAGCCGGCAGCAGGTAGCAAGGTTTACTTCCGTGTGGTCAGCCAGGACGTGGCAGGCAACCTGGTATGGAGCGAAGAGAAGGTGCTGACGGTCGCACCGCAGTATGACCGGATCGAGATCTACGAAACCGGCAACGGCGGCCTGCGTTTCCGTGTGCATTTTGAAGGTGAGGTGAACAACGCATCCATCAAGTGGGGTGGTACCAACACAGTGGCATTGACTGCGACCGGTGGCGGCTATTACCAAGGTGAGCTGGCCGCGGCCGGGAACCTGTCACTGTTCTCTTATACCGTGAACTGGCAGGATGCCAGCGGCAAGCAACAAGTTGGCTTGGCCCAAACACTGACGACAGCCAGCCGTCGTACCACACCAAGCACCACGGTCTACCATCAGGTACTTAACCCACAGGTGAGCGACAGCTCTGCCTACCAGTACAAACTGGTACTCAAAGCCGCATTTGATGCTGGTCAGACCAGCGACATGCAACTGATGTTGGCTGACTGGCGTCCTGCCGGGGCAGGTGGCATGCCACGCACCTCCAGTGTGGTGGCCAGACAGGAAGGTGGCCGTACCGTCTATGACCTGTTCATTGGCGACCCGGCGGAACCGCTTGCCGTGGGTGACTACGATATTGTCCTGCGTGGCATGCGTGCAGATGGCGTGGTCGTGGAACTGGATCGTTTCCGTTACACATTGACTGCCTTGCCCAAGCCCGCAGAAGGGGCAGATGCATCCAAACCTATCGTCTCATCGCCCAGCAGCATTCAACATGCCAGCTGGCGTAACCCACATGAAGGCTTCAGCGGTCAGTGGGTGGTGCTTGACGGTAAATTGCAACAGGTCAGCCAGCAGGGTGAGGCGACCATTCTGGATGGCGCGACGATCAGTAACGGCGCACATAATCTGGACGTGTTCTATACCCAGACGATTGCGCAGACCCGCACAGTCAATGCGGTGTCCTCACAGGCCACTCACATCGAGCAACGTGATCAGTCGATTGGCTTCAAGCTGGATGTCAATGTCGGTGTGCCAACTGACAAGGTGACTCAGACGGCAGGAGGGGTATTCATCGCTTATGGCCGTTTTGGCGGTACAGCACCGACCGATCCGAATGCAGCGGGTTATACCCGCATGACGCTGAACAATTCCGGTGGGCGCTTCTTGGGGACGGCCACTGGTCTGGCGAAGGATGTGTACAGCTATATCGTCTATGGCAAGGATGCGAATGGGGTGGTGACAGTGCTGCAAGCCAGCTCGGTCAATGTATCGGGCGGCAGTAACAGCAACAGTAGCGGTGCAGACGTCCGCTTCACCCACGCTGAGCAGTTCATCAAGGTGGATGTCGAGGTACCGACCCCGGATACCTATAACCTGAGCTACACCTTCACCCTCAGCAATGAAGAGCTCGCCAATCTGCAGGGCGACTTCAAGGTACGTTATCTGAAACAGGGTGAAAGTGTCGCCAAGGAAGCGGTGCTGGTACGCAATGGCAATCAGTTCACGGTCAAGGTCAAAGACCTGAAGGGGCTGCATGAACTGAAGGCCTATTACACCGACAACCTGGGCAGGACTGTGATTGCCGACTGGCGTAATCATGATCCGAAAACCGGGTTTGCCGATACCGCCAACAGTACCGTCATCGTTGCCAAAGAGCAGGGTATTCAGCTCAATAAAGATGGCAACGGTCTGCACAGCTATGCTGGTGTTTACCTTGGCCCGCAAAAGGGTGCCCCGCGTGCCTTGGATATCTCCGTGATCGCGACGGGCCTGGAAGGTGGGCAACGTGCCAGTGATGGCCGCAACACCGGCTACTATGTCGAAACCAAGTACGACGCAATGGGCCACAAGATCGGCAGCACCGAAACCGACGGCATCTGGCGTGAATACGGTGTGGATCAGGCTGGTAACGCAGTGTTGACGTCATTGTTCGACAAATTGGGCGGCACATGGCAGGCCAACAGTTTTGCTGAATACGACGGCCGAGGCCGCAAGGTCGCGGAATGGAGCGCTGCCTTTACCGCCTCCAGCGATGCCAATGACGTGACAGGCTATGCCCAACGTAATCTGACCCGCTATCGCTACCACCGCAACGACCAAGTGGCAGATCAGGTTTCGATCTATCGTGATGTGGGCGGCAATGTCTTCGACGATGTGCTTGATCCACGTACTGCCATCCGTCAACGTGCGATTTACGATGCGACAGGCCAGAAGGTGGCATCGGTCGATGCACTGGGCAAGACCACACATTACCAGTATGACGAAGCCGGCCGGTTGGTTGGCACAATCGACGCTCGCAGCTTCCGCAGCCAACAACGGTACGATCACTTGGGTAATTTGGTCGAAGAGGTCAATGGGGCCGGTGGGTTCAGTCGTTACGAGTACGACACTCTTGGCCGTCGCATTGTCAATGTCGATGGGGTGGGTAATCGAACCAGCCTGGTGTACAACCGCCGGAATCACCTGTTGCAACAAGGTGATACCGCATTCACCTATGACTTGAACGGCAACCGTATCAGCAGTCAGGTTGGCACCTACAAGGTCGTGCAGGATTACGACAGCATGAACCGTATCGTGGCCAGCCACACATGGCACGGTGGTCGGGAGCATGTTGAACGTCGTCAGTATGACGTCTATGGCAACCTGATTCTGGAAGTGGATGCAGCCGGCCGTACCAAGAGCTACCGCTATGGCGCGTTCAACCGCTTGTTGCAAAGCGCGGATGAAGGCGGGTTGATCACGCACTTCGAGTACGATGGCTTGGGCCGTCAGACACGCGAATACAATGCCGAAGGCAAGGATGTTCGCCGTGCTTGGCACGCTGCAGGGCAGTTGGCATCTGTCACGGATGTTGGGGTAGGTGGCAGCACGGTTTACCGGTATGACGATGCAGGCCGCAGGCTGCGTGAGCAATTCAACGGCCAAGGCCACAGCCGTGACCTGCGTTATGAGTACGATGCGCAAGGTCGGCAGATTGCCTGGCGCGATACCGTGACCAATGTCGCCAGTCGAACCGAGCTGGATGCCAGTGGTAACGTGGTTCGTGTCTGGAATGATGGCGTCGGCCAAGCCTTTGATCACCGTTATGAGTTCGACGGTGCCAATCGCGTCGCGCGTGAAGGCCATGCCGATGGTCGCCTGATCCACGCCTATCGCTATGATGCAGCCGGAAACCGTATCGAAGACAATGACGGCACCCGGGTTACGCATTACGTCTACGACAGCAAGAATCGCGTGGTGGCAGCTCGTTGGTATGGGAGTGCCGCGGCACAGGCCAGCTCGGCTGGTTTCGGCGATCTGGCTGCACTGGATATGTTGGGTATCCGTGACCGCAGCAGCGATGCTGTGACATTGCCGGCAGGCAATATCAGCCTGACAGTACAGTCCGGCCAGCGGCCGACACTGCGCAGTCTGGCAATTGACTACCTGGGTGATGGCAGTTTGTGGAACCGCATTGCCATTGTCAGTGGTGGTGATGGCGGCCCCGATACCATTCTGTCCGAAGGCACCGTTGTACGTTTCAACCGTACATTACGTGACGTTTCCCGAGCCCACTATGGCAACGAGGCTGGTTGGACTGAGCTGGCGAAAGCCAACGGCCTGACCGACCCTGACGCTGGCCTGCCGGATGGCACACAGCTGCGGGCACCGCACTTGTGGCAAATGACTTGGGAGTACGATGCCAACGGTAATGTGGTGGCCAATAATCAGGGCTTTGGCTGGTATCACGCCAAACGTAGCATCAGTCAATACACGGAAGGTAACCGCAAGACCTATAGCGAAGAACAATCGCTGGTGAAAATCCGTTATGCCACGCTCCGCAATCGGGACAATGGTGATGGGGGTGGCCGCTTCTTCAACTTCTTCATCTGGCATGAAGGGTTTGCGCTGGGTACCCAGCAAAGCACCAGCATGTCCTTCGACGCCAGCGGTCGCATGACTAATATGCAGCTCAAAGCATGGAGCGATCACAAGTTCGCGGGGGCTGCATTCGAAAACGGCGGTGCCAAGCAATTCATGAAACAAGCACCCAATGGCATGGGTGCCGACATCAAGGACTATTTCTACAACTACAGCTATACCGCCGACGGCCGTGCCAGCAGCATCACCGGTAGCGGCCCGAAACGGGCCAATGGGTCCAGCTCCTTCCAGTACAACGCCAACCGGCAGTTGGTACGGCAGGTGCAAGGTCAGGGCGACGGCATGGAGCGGAGCGAGGTTAGCACCTTCTCCTACGATCATGACGGTCATATCGTCTACAAGTGGCACGACGGTGGACGCAAGGATACCCAGGTCGAAACCATCCATTATCTGTATGCCAACGGCCAATCGGTCGGTGAAACCGGCCATTACGCAGATGGCAGCAACAAAACGCTGATTGACGACGGCCGCTTTGCCCGTATCGATAACATTGATCGTGAGTTCCCCAGCAGTAGTATTGGTAGCTACACGGCCAAGGGGGGTGAAAACCTGCGTCAGGTTGCCGCCAATGTCTGGGGCAATGCCGCGCTGTGGTACTTGATCGCCGATGCGAACGGCCTGAATAGCGATACCGAACTGCAAGCTGGGCAACGTATCACCATCCCGAATCATAGTCGTAGCGATGCGGTAACCAGCGACACCTTCCGCGTCTACCGTGAAGACGAGATCATCGGCAGCCAAACGCCGAACCTGAAGACGCCACCACCGAAGAAGAAGTGTGGTGGTTTTGGGGCGATCTTGATGATCGTGGTGGCGGTGGTGGTGACAGTGTTTACTGCCGGCGCCGGCGCCATGTTGCTGGCTGGCCAGGCTGTGACGTTTGCCGGTGCGATGTCTGCTGGTGTGGGGGTATTGGCAGGGGCAACGGCCAGCTTGGGCGGATTGGCGCTGGCTGCAGGAGCAGCAGCTGCGGGTTCGGTGGCCAGTCAACTGGTCGGTATGGCCACTGGTGACGTGGAGAAATTCAGCTGGAAGCAGGTTGGTGTTGCTGCGGTGACAGCAGGTGTCACGGCGGGTGTCGGTATGCTGGGCGCTGGCAGCGCAATGGCCAATTTCATGGGGGTTCAAGGTACATGGGCGGGTCAAGCCGTAGCGGCCATGACCAATACTGCGATCACCCAAGCCAGTCTGTCAGCTGCTGGGGCTGGCACGTTCCGCTGGAAGAGCGTCGCGGCCGCTGGACTAGTATCTGCTGCAGGTAGTGCAGTGGATGCACTGGGGTCGAGCTACTTCGGTATTGCTGCAAATGACGGTTCATTTGGTTATTACGCCAAAGAGTTCGCCAAGCGCGGTGTTCAGCAAACCATCCAGGCCCGGGCAAATGGCGCCAGCATGCGCGATGCTTGGAAAACAGGACTGGCCAACTCTTTTGCCAGTGTTGCAGCCAATGCAATCGGTGATCATACCGATACCGTTGTCAAGAACGGGCAAACCGGTGAATACGAACTGAAAGCTGGTTTCTTTGGTGAAGAAGGTAGTGTCGGACATGTACTTGCACACTCAGTGCTAGGGGCCACCGTTGCGAAGTTGCGTAAGCAGGATGCGTGGGCTGGCGCGATTGGGGGGGCAGCCAGTGCTTGGAGTGCTGGTTGGCTAGCTGACCAGATGCGTGATATGGGACTGAGTGGCCCCGCTCAGGAAAAGTTGTTATCTCCTTTGACCCAAATGATTGGAGCTGGGACTGCGGAAATTTTTGGACATGACGCATCGAATGCAGCCGGTGCCGCCGCAAATGCGACTGAAAACAACTTCTTGCCACACTCGTTACAGCGTCGGTTGCAAGAGGCTTATAAGCGACTGGAGAAAAATGCACGAGATCTAGATGCGGCGCAAACGGTATTATCGCTGACTAACCTTGACCGCAAGAGTGATCAGTTGCTGGCTCGGCGGAAGAAAGGCGAACAGATAAGTGCTGGCGAAAATAAGATTCTGGATGATTATCTCCAGATGTACAGGTACGAAAATGGGGAGTCCGCATTCCAGGCCTTGACTACCTATGGCCCCCTGCATCGAATGGAACCTTCCCCCAAACCGACACTTTGGGATCACCTGAAAGGCACGTCTTACAACAGTTCATATGCCCGTTCAGCTTGGAATTGGGTGAAATCGTGGGATGACGAGGATCCTAGATCCCGCGAACAGAAACTTAATGAAAGAGCTTTCCAGACATTTGTACGTGAGACTTCTGCCAATGCACAAATCGAACGTGCGGGTGAGCCGGCGATTTATTTCCTTAGCGGAGGACTGGGGGCTGCGGTTCGCTTTGCAGGTGTTGCAATGTCAGCCTACCAAATGGGGGAAGGGATTGGTCAAATCCGAGATGGAGAATATGGTTCAGGTGCACTAAATGTCGCAGTGGGTGGGCTCGGAATTTGGGGCAATTTTTCAATGCAACGAGGCATGAGTAGCACTGTTAAAGTGACTCCCAAGGTGAATTCGGGCGCCTCGATAGGTGGTGCCTTTGAAGGGCGTACTTTGATTTCAATGAATATTGAACGTCAAGTAGCTCTGGAGTTGGGCCAAGAGCTTGCGGATGATGCCGCAAAAATAATTGCAAGTTCTTCTAAGGGCGAGTTGGGACGTTTAGCTGCAACAGCGAAAGCAGCTGTTGCGGAAACCAGTTTGGTTAGCTCAAGATTCGAGAATATCTATGTAAAAACGCCGAATTTCCCTGGTGTTAAGGTCGCAGATGACAATCTAAGCTTTGTTATAACTGATAAGAAGAAGTATCTTGATGAGGTTGCAAAGCTATATGCTGAACGTGGATCGGGGTTAAGTCCGGCTGTCGAGAGGATGATCAAGAAGCATATAGAATCAAAAGTTGATTTTCCGACCCATGCAGGACTTCCAGGTTTACATGCTGAGGTCAGGGCTGTAAATGATGTTATGAACAAATTGACAGTACGTGGTTTCAATCCTATGGAATTTGATGTGAGTAAGATTCAGGTTTCAACGTTTAAATTAGCACCAGACAAAGTTGGTGGGCAGGGGCAACCATTCCTGGCCTGCAGCAATTGTGGGAGTATTCTTCCACGTGAGCTGAAGGTAAACACTGGGAGGAAGTTTTAATGCTTAGAGTTAGGATGTCTGCCTTAGAGGCTCTTGATGGGGTTTTCTATTATTTAGGGGAGAAGTTTTCTGGTGTGGTAATTGCCAGTGTGGATGATTTTCTCTCCATTTCGAAATTCTCTGATGGTCGTGTTGATTTGACTGAAAGTTTAGAATTGGCCAGGCAGTATGATGAGAAGCAATTGGTTGATTTTGATCTTCTGGAGAGCTTTTCTCCTTACGATGGTGATGAAATTTATAGTTCGGAGCCGTTTGAATATAAAGGACAGCTTTTTAATGGTATTGCTTTTGAATTTAATGGCGATATTTGTGTTGCAGAGAAAAGTATAGTCGATGGCTTGACTGTGAGTGAGAAGGCCTGGGGCCAGGCTGGTGATCTTATTGAGTTTGATGGCCAAGATGGGGGATTTTGGTATCAGTGCTCTTGGTATGCGAATAAGCAAGTTAAATATTTAAAAGTATCTGATCGAGATGGATTTGAACTATCTGTTGGATTATCCAGGTTTGGTGAGGTATCGAGTGTTGCTGCTGAGGGCGACTGGAGGACTAAGTGTCGTGAAGTGTCGACAGAGCTATTCCCATTGGATTTGAATGACCTGGTTCAGCGGCGGATGGCTGAGAAGCTTTCCCTTTCTGGGCGGGGGGTTGATGATGATTTGGTTGTGCCACTTCTATCAGCTGATTGCTTTCAAGGGATGAATTCTTTGTTGGTCAATAATGTGGGGCTAAGTGATTCCGTGATTGTCGAAATATGTTCGCATGAGAATGTGAAAGAGGTTTATGTTCGAGATTCTGATTGCGATAGGAGTGAGTTGGTAACTCAAATTCGTTTGGTTAACCCCAGGTGTAGTATTGTGTCCAGCTTTTGAGAGAAATATAGATTCTCAATTCCCTGTTGAGGAAGTGCTCAAAACCAATACATCACCCGCGCCTCCAGCTCAGTATCGTAATTCGGCATATCATCCTTCACCCCTTTCGACCACGTCAGGCTGACCATGGCCTGACGTGATAGAAAGCGGCCGATGCCGATGCCTGTCGATACGAACCATTTTTTGTCGGTTTCGTAGTTCACGCGTCCGTCGGCCACGGCTTCAACAAAAAAGTGCTGTGGCAGACGGATTTGGACTGTGGGCTGGATGATGGTCTGGCGGAATTTGGTGCGGTGGTCGTCACCACCGGCGTCGCGCATGTTGCGAACGATCAGTTGGGCGTAAGAGCCACGGCTGACGGGGAGGTCGACTTCGGCCATGACGGCGGGCGCCCAGGTGTAACGGCCGTAGCCCAAGCTATCGCGTGTGTTGGTGGGGATGGTGACTTGCAGGCCGGCACCGTAACGAAAGCCCGGTGTGGGTGACGTGATCAGTGCATAGTGCATCAAAGTGTCGCCCATGCCGGTGTGCCATTGCCCGGTACGGTTGTCGCGGGCGGGCAGGTCGGTGCTGACGAAATTGAGTTCAAGTCGTGACCAGCTGGACCAGTTGTCGGTGACCTGATCGATGCGGTCATAACGCAGCATGCCAAGATCCAGGTGGATGTCGCTGGTGACCTTGCGGTGTTTCAGTCGCGCATCAATCCATTGCTGTTTGGCCAGTCGTGGGTCTTGTGCTGCCTGTGAAACGATGGGTATCAATATGGCCAGTACCGCGGCACACCAAGCGGGTTGCATGATACGGCGCTCCTGATGGTTCGGTTTTCTCAACCGAATGAATATTGTCGGATTCGAGTATGTCAGGTGAAAGGGCCTTGCGTAAATCAGGCCGTGACATGCCCGTTATTGTGTCAATCAAACTTCAGGATGGCATGTCAAAAAACAAGCCAGCAGGGTACTGCTGGCTTGCTCGTATAGCTTCTTATTAATTCAACTTTGCAGCGCTGGCAAGTTTTCGAAGAGTTTCAATGCTTCTGGGTTGGCGAGTGCGTCCTTGTTTTTCACCGGTAGGCCGTGAATGACATTTCGTACGGCAAGTTCGACGATCTTACCGCTGACAGTGCGAGGGATGTCGGTAACCTCAATGATTTTAGCTGGAACGTGGCGAGGGCTGGCGCCTTCGCGGATTCGTGCTTTGAGGCGATCGATCAGTTCGGGGCTTAGTGTTTGTTTGGGCTGCATGCGTACAAACAACACGACGCGGACATCCCCTTCCCAGTCCTGCCCCACTGCCATCGATTCCATGACTTCCGGGCAGGTTTCCACCTGTCGGTAGATTTCAGCGGTGCCGATACGAACACCGCCCGGGTTCAGGACAGTGTCGGAACGGCCGTAAATGACCACCCCATCATGCTCGGTCAGCTCGGCATAGTCACCGTGGCACCAGGTGTTATCGAAACGTTCAAAGTAAGCGGCGCGATACTTGCTGCCATCGTCGTCATTCCAAAAGCCGATTGGCATGGACGGGAAAGGTTTGGTGCACACCAGCTCACCTTTTTCCTGGCACACTGGCCTGCCGTCGTCATTGTAGATGGCCACAGCCATGCCCAAGCCACGGCTTTGCAGTTCGCCACGATAGACGGGTAGTACCGGGTTGCCCAGAGCGAAGCAGGAGATGATATCGGTACCACCGGAAATGGAGCTAAGTCGGATATCGGCTTTGATGGCACGATAGACGTAGTCGTAGCTCTCGGGTAGTAAGGGGGAGCCGGTTGAGAGTACGGTCTTCAGGTTGTCGATTTCGTGAGTCTTGGCCGGGTTGCCGCCCGCTTTTTCCAAGGCTGACAGATATTTGGCGCTGGTACCAAAGATGGTGATGTTTTCGTCTTCTGCATAATCCCACAGCACATTCGCATTGGGATGAAATGGGGAGCCATCATACAGAGCAACGGTGGTGCCAACAGCCAGGGCAGATACCAGCCAGTTCCACATCATCCAGCCGCAGGTGGTGAAATAGAACAGTCGATCCTGTCGGGTAAGGTCGCCGTGCAGGACATGTTCCTTCAGATGCTGCAGTAAAGTACCACCGGCTGAATGCACGATACATTTGGGTACGCCAGTCGTCCCGCTGGAAAACATAATATAGAGGGGGTGATCGAATGGCAGCTGTGCAAACGTGATCTGGTTGGCGCTGTTGTCGGCAAAATCCAGCCAGTTGATGGCACGGGGCAGGTGGTCAATATCGGGATTGGCATCCAGATAAGGAATGATCACCAGCTTCTCGATGCTGGGCAACTGAGCGGCAATATCGGCAATGCGCGCCAGGCTGTCGATGGTTTTGCCTGCGTAATAGTAGCCGTCTGCGGCGAACAGGACTTTGGGTTCGATCTGGCTGAAGCGATCCAGCACACCCTGTACCCCAAAATCGGGCGAGCAGGAGGACCATACGGCACCCAGGCTGGTGGCGGCCAGCATGGCGACCACAGTTTGCGGCAGATTTGGCATGAAGCCTGCTACGCGGTCACCGGGTTTGACGCCTAACTGTTTCAGGGCGTGGGCTACCTTGGCCACTTCACTGTATAGTTCGGCAAAACTGTATTCGGCTTGCAGCTTGTCTTCACCGCGAAACAACAGTGCCGGCCGATGATCGCGAAAGCGCAGCAGATTTTCTGCAAAATTCAGGCGGGCACCGGTAAACCATGTTGCACCAGGCATTTTGTGGCCATCCTGCAAGACCTGATCCCAACGCTTGCTTGCCTTCACATCGCAGAAATCCCACAGCTCCGCCCAGAACGCTTCGTGCTGATCGACTGACCAGTCATACAGGGTGGGATAGTCTGCCAGCTTCAGGCCACGAGCTTTGTTTACATGTTTGATGAAGCGGTGAATGTTGGATTGCTCGATTTGCTTGGCAGTGGGCGACCAGAGGGCGTTAGTTGCAGGCATGGTGTTGTCCTCGACAGATTTGTTGTTTGGTTTTGTTGAGTGGCAATGATTCTACCACTCCTCTGTCAGGTTGCTGGGGCCTGGGTCATCAATAGATGACAGGTTTGCCATGCCAGTCGCAGGTCATGTATTGAAAACTTGTAAACAGCTGTTGAAACATGCCGTTAAACTCCCCGGCTTTGTTGAGGGCAGTTACTCACGTCCTGCCAGCAATTGTGCCAATTCGACAGCGGATCGAACGCCCATCTTGGTGAATACATTGGCGCGGTGAACTTCGACTGTCCGCATGGTGATGTTGAGTTCATCTGCAATGACTTTGTTCAGTTTTCCTGCCAGCACCCGGTCCATCACTTCTCGTTCGCGCGGCGACAATTTGGCCAGCCGTGAGTGTACCGCCTCCTGATTACCACGCGACTGGCGGCGGGCAATGCAAATCCCTAGTGCATCGTTCAGCTTGGCGAGCAGCACCTGATCAGTACATGGTTTTTCCAGAAAGTCATACGCCCCATCCTTGACTGCTTGGACTGCCATTGGAATGTCGCCGTGGCCAGACAGGAACATGGTGACCAGCTCGCTACCGCGTTGTCGTAAGGCAACGAAGACCTCCTGGCCGCTCATGCCATCCATTCGGATGTCCAGCACGGCGACGCCTTCCCAGTTTGGTTCCAGGGCGGCCAGAAACCGCTCACCCGATTCGAACGTGCGTACCGAATAGCCGTGCGATAACAGCAGCAGGCCCAGTGCATCACGCACTGCTGCATCGTCATCTACAATAAAAATGTTTTTCAGTTCAAGTTGGCTCATAGCGGTAAGGTAAAGTGAAAACAGGTGCCCACGCCGGATTCGGTGTCGAACCACAGCTTGCCCTGATGGTTTTCGATGATGGAGCGGCAGATGCTGAGGCCCATGCCCATTCCCATACTCTTGGTGGTAAAGAAGGCCTCGAACAAATGCTTGGCCACCTCTTCCGGGATGCCGCCGCCGGTATCGCGCACGCTTACTTGCAACAAATCATTGCACTCCCTGGCTTCAACATGAATTTCCCGCCCGCCGATCTGTTGGCTGGTACAGGCCTCAATGGCATTGCGCAATAGATTCAGTAACACTTGTTCAATCAGCACCTTGTCAGCCTGAATTTCCGGCAGCGGATGCTGGATGACCTGCAGCCGAATCCGTTTCTGTCGTGCATCCGGCTCTATCAAGCCCACTGCGTCATCAACAATCGTATTCAGGCTACATGCTTCGCGATGCGGCACACTACGCCTTACAAATTCGCGAATCCGCCGGACGATCTGTGCTGCCCGCTGGGCTTGCTCTGCAATCTTGTCCAGCGTGCTGCCCAGCAGCTCCTTTTGATGAGGCTGGGTGGCGAGCTGCCGTGCTGCGTTGGCATAACCAGACATGGCCATCAGCGGTTGATTCAGTTCGTGAGCAAGGGTCGATGCCATTTCCCCCATGCTGACCAGTTTCGCCGTCTGACGTAGTACATCTTCTTGCTGCCGGGTGTGCTCTTCAATTTTTTTTCGTTCGGTGATATCGACCACCGAACTCATCCATCCTCGCTGCTGGCCATCTGCATCAATCAATGGCGTGGTGTAAACCATTGTGTCTACATAATGTCCTTCGCGGTGCCGAATCCGTGATTCAAACCCGGCCATTGGGGCACGGCCGGTCAATACGGCCTCGTTCTGCTGCAGGTGTTGATCCATTGCTTCTGGCACCCAGTAAGGATAGGGTGGCAATGCACCCAGCAATTCATCGCGCGTATAGCCTACCATTTTGCAAAAGGCCGGGTTGACATAAATAATGCGGCCATCCAGATCTCTGGCTCGCATACCGACTGACAACGAGTCTTCCATTGCTTGTCGAAACGCATGTTCGGCCCGCAGTGCGGCTTCCGCCAGCAATCGGCCTTGCACATGGCGCCGCAGCCGCCACCAACTGTATAGCACAGCCAACGCTAGCCCGATGACCGACAATACCAACAGGTTGCGTACCATACTGCTGGGTTGGCGATACGCCGTGACTTTCAATAGTAAGTCTTTACCCGGTGGGTCCAACGGAAGCTGATAGGAAAGCGTCTCGTCCCCGGTTTCGACTTGGGATTTGCTCGCAATCACTTGACCGTTACCATCTATCACCATCAGACGGTACTTCACTGCAAACCACCAAGGGACTTGTTGCGCCACCATTTTGGGTAGCGACATCAACGCCACTGCGATAAATTCACCTTCCGGTACAACCAGTGCGATGATCTGATCCTGCCCTTGATTAAATACATCCGAATATGTGGCATGTCCTGTTCTGGTCGCAAAGTCCCGTGCAGCCTTGATTTCCGGCAGATACTGCGATCCGATTGGTGTACTATCGTAGATGGCTGCATCATCTGGCGAGCGGACCTGCACCCGGATTACTCCTGGGTTGCTGCTCTGGATGAAATGAAGCCGGGCATTGAAGGTCGCCAGATCAAGCTGATCGTTGTGCTGGCTTTGCAACAACGATTTCAACCGCTCTTCAGTTTGCTCAAATTGAAAACGTAAATTCTGTTCAACCCACAATACATCGTTGATCAAGACCAACCGCTGTTCATCCCGTTCATCCCGATGTGAATACCACAGCAAACTGGCGACAGCTGCGATGAACAACGCCAGCGCAATGCGTGGTAGTAACCATAATGAACGATTGATCGCAGGTTGGGTGCGAGGAGGAAAGATGGGATTCATACCCGTCATCGTAAAAACATTACAGCAGACTGCGCCAGCCTGTGGATTTCCACAGCGCAAGCGTATTCGATTTCCCACAATTGAGTACGCACTCTACCCATCCCACAATCAGTTATATATTTACTCTACAAACATCAATAAGGAGACACCCTAATGAAACGTCGTTCACTGCTGCTTGGCACGCTGGCCTTGGTATTCTCCGGTGCAGTATTTGCCAACAATCCTATCGTGATCAAATTCAGCCATGTGGTGGCATTGGATACACCTAAAGGCAAAGCCGCTGAACACTTCAAGAAACTGGCTGAGGAGCGCACCAAAGGCCGCGTGAAGGTGGAAGTCTACCCCAACAGTCAGCTTTATAAAGATAAGGAAGAGCTGGAAGCGTTGCAGCTGGGTGCCGTGCAGATGTTGGCACCCAGTTTGGCCAAGTTTGGCCCGTTGGGTGTGAAAGAGTTTGAAGTTTTTGATTTGCCGTACATCTTTGATAACTATGCTGAGTTGCACAAGGTAACACAAGGCCCGATTGGTGCCAGTCTGCTGGCCAAGCTGGAAAGTAAAGGTATCAAGGGCCTGGCCTTCTGGGATAACGGGTTCAAGCAGTTTTCCGCAAATAAACCACTGAAAAAGCCGGAGGACTTCAAGGGTTTAAAAATGCGCATTCAGTCTTCCAAGGTATTGGATGCCGAAATGCGCGCGCTCAGCGCTAACCCGCAGGTGATGGCATTCTCGGAGGTCTATCAGGCCCTGCAAACGGGTGTGGTTGATGGGACCGAAAACCCACCGTCTAATTTCTATACACAAAAGATGCATGAAGTGCAAAAGCACATGACGATTTCTGATCATGGTTACCTGGGCTATGCCGTCATCGTCAACAAGAAATTCTGGGATTCATTGCCTGGCGACATACGACCCGCGCTGGAAGGCGCCATGAAAGATGCCACCAAGTATGCCAACGATATCGCCAAGAGCGAAAACGACAGCGATGTCGATAACATCAAAAAATCCGGCAAGACGCAAGTCGTGACTTTGACTGCGGATGAACGGAAAGCACTCAAGCGAGCCCTGACGCCTGTCCACAAGCAGATGGAAAGCCGTATTGGTAAAGAATTGATCGAATCCATCTATAAAGAAACAGGTTTTAACGCGAACGAGTAATTGTTTGAAGCGTAAGGTGGCATATCAGTTGGCGTTGCCACCTACCGGTTTCTGTCCTATCGAACCCAATGACAGACTGAAGCGGTATCTGGCTGTTGCACTTGCCGGCCTTCAGGCTGCCATTTGGAACGAAATCAAGCGCAAAGCCGGTCTGTTGCCGGCCCCAAGCTATCGCCACGACCGTTGGTGTGGCAGCACCCTTGCGGGGGTGTGATCCAGAAGGAAGGTCCCATGACCCTATTCATGAAGCTACTTGATTACCTGGAAGAGTTCATTATTGCCAGCCTGATGGCCGTGGCGACCTTGATCATCTTTATGGCAGTGGTGCATCGCTATCTCACCGGGTTCAATTGGCCCTTGCAAGACTGGCTGTTGTCCCTAAACGTGTCGTGGGCTCAAGAGTTGTGTATCTACCTATTTGTATGGATGGCCAAATTCGGTGCGGCCTATGGCGTACGTACCGGCATTCATGTTGGGGTTGACGTGTTGATCAATCGGTTGAGTCATGACAATCACAAGATTTTTGTGATGATTGGACTGTTTGCTGGCGCATTGTTTACCGGGATTGTGGGCACTTTGGGTGCCACCTTTGTCTGGGAGATTGCTCAAACCGAACAGACCTCGGCTGATATGGAAATCCCGATCTGGTGGGTTTACATGGCGATTCCAGCGGGGTCGTATTTGATGTGTTTCCGCTTTTTGCAGGTCGCATGGGGCTTCTTCCGTACTGGGGAACTACCCAAGCATGACCACTCGCATGTGGAAGGTCTGGAAAAAGAAATGGAAAGGTAATCAGAATGAGCGCACCAATTACTGTACCCGCGAATCCAATGTCGATGAAAGTCCCGGTCGCTATTCTTGCTGCGCTGGCTGTACTGGCTTATGCCGGTGGCTCGAATGCCATCATCTTCTGCCTGTTGATTGCGCTGATGTTGACCGGCATGCCGATCTCGATTGCTTTGGGTCTGACTGTATTGACCTTTCTGTTCACAATGACCCAGGTGCCGATCGAGTCGGTGGCCCTGAAGTTGTTCACGGGCATTGAAAAATTCGAGATCATGGCGATCCCATTTTTCATTCTCGCTGGCAACTTCCTGACACATGGTGGCGTGGCCCGCCGCATGATCAACTTTGCCACCAGTATTGTTGGGCACTGGCATGGTGGTCTTGGCCTGGCGGGGGTGATGGCCTGCGCCTTGTTTGCCGCAGTGTCTGGCTCCAGCCCGGCGACAGTGGTTGCAATTGGCTCCATCATTCTGCCGGCTATGATCAAGCAGGGCTTTCCGAATCGGTTTGGGGCAGGGGTGATTACCACATCCGGTGCCTTGGGTATTCTGATTCCGCCGTCGATCGTTATGGTGATGTATTCCGTGGCAACGAACACTTCGGTCGGGGCGTTGTTTATGGCGGGTGTTATTCCGGGCATCATGCTTGCATGCCTGTTGGGTTTTACCACCTGGTGGCGTGCTCGTAAGAACAACTATCCACGCTTGGCCAAGGCAACCTGGGCTGAGCGTTGGCAGGCATTTCGCAAATCGATGTGGGGGCTGTTTCTGATCATCATTGTGATGGGCGGAATCTACTCTGGTATTTTCACCCCAACAGAAGCCGCGGCAATGAGTGCAGTCTACGCCTTTATCATCGCGGTCTTTGTCTACAAGGATCTGCGCCTGTCGCAGATTCCAAAGGTGCTGCTGGATTCTGCCTCCATGTCGGCGATGCTGCTGTACATCATCACCAATGCCGTGTTGTTCTCGTTCTTGATGACACACGAAAACATTCCACAGGCGATGGCAGACTGGATGATGGGCATGGGTTTGGGCCCCATCACGTTTTTGCTGGCAGTCAATGTCCTGCTGTTGTTGGCGGGTAATGTCATGGAGCCATCTTCCATCGTCCTGATCATGGCGCCGATTTTGTTCCCGGTGGCCACGCAGTTAGGCATTCATCCGGTACATCTGGGCATTCTGATCGTGGTCAATATGGAGGTGGGTATGTGCCACCCACCAGTTGGCTTGAACCTGTACGTGGCTTCCGGCATTACCAGGATGGGCATCACTGAGCTGACTATTGCAGTGTGGCCGTGGTTGCTGACGATGATTGGATTCCTGATTGCAGTGACCTATATACCAGAACTATCGCTGTGGCTGCCACGTATGTTGGGCATGATCACCTGATAGCGCAAAGCATGGCGGAGATGGTGTCGAGCTGTCTCCGTCAGGACCAAACAAAAAGCCTGATGTCGCGTGGTCCCACTTGGCCTCGGGCGGTTTGTTGAATGGTGTCAGCAATGCTCAGCGTCGGATGCGGGGCCACTTACCACTGTTGATTTTGTATCGGGTCTCGATAATTGACCAAAATTTTCTGAATGGCACCGGTTTGATAGCCTTTTCGCAAGGCAGTGTTGAATTGCTGAATAAAAGGTTTCATGTTCAGCTTCTTGGCGAACCCCAAATAATTGACATCATGCTTGAAAGGCGTGGCCAATATCGCCATTTTTTGTTGATGTGCATAAAGAAATGGGTCACTTTGCACAGTCAATTCATAGGCCAGTCGTCCCGGATTGATGAACGCCACATCAATCCGGCCACCCAGTAACTTGCGCAAGCGTTGAACAGGGCCGTTATCTTCTTCGATGACCAATTTGCCCGCTTTCTTGGCATGCTCGTATTCTTCGCCAAAGCTGCCATCCCTCCCTATGCCAACTTTCCTACCCGCCAAATCCGCAATGCCGCGGTAGGTGAATACATCGGTTTTCCTGACCACCATGATGACTTCATCGATAAAAATCGGATCGGAGTAATCAAAAATCGCCAGTCGCTCGTCTGTCTTCGATAAAGCAATAATGCCCCCTTCACCGACCAGGGCGGATCGATATGCCCGTGCCCAGGGATAGAGCTGGTAGGTGAATTCGTAATTCACCAGCTGTGTATCCATGTATTGCAGGATGCTGATCAATACACCACTTGGCTTGCCATTTTGCAGATGGACTTTGGGTATCGAGTAATCACTGCCAAGCAACGGTACTTGGATTGCATTGGCTGGTGATAGAGATTGCAAGGCCAGGGCTGTGATGATCAAACAGAGTATTCGCATTGAGTGATCCATAGTGGCGAATGGTCAACTGCGGCTGTTCAATCTGGTTTTGACGGGGTATTCCTTGAACCATGTACCCAATACCACTATTTGAATGACGCCGAGTCCCAACGTTTGACTGAAAAAACGGGAGGAAAATCTGCTGGGGCTACATCACACCCTTTAATGTCGTTGATTGCAACAACATGATTTACTTCGTATTTACGGCTCTATTTTAGACTGCGGGTGCCAGTGCTTACGGTATTCCGTTGAAAGTGTCTGCTGTCAGTCGTTGCATATTCATTTAGCAAGAAGGCGACGACTTTCAATGGTGGCAGTTGACGTGCCCACTTTGTTTGTTGCCAATACCCATGCTATCGATGCAGTGGCGCTGTCTTGCTGAATTCCCTGGCCTGGAACCATGCCCGTCATGGCTGTGATCCACATTGCAGGTAATTGATACAACGGTTACATAACGCCTTTCAATTTGACATGCTGTAGCAACATGATGGTCTTGGCATCGACGATTTCCCCTTGATCAATCATGGCCAACGCATCGTCCAGCTTCAGCTCCAGTACCTCGATCTCTTCTCCTTCTTCCGCCAAACCACCCCCTTGATGGTGCCGTTCATTGGGCTCGTACTCCCCAACAAAGAAATGAATGCGTTCAGTGACGGCGCCAGGGCTCATGAACACATCAAACACCTTGCGCACATTACTTACCTTGAAGCCGGTTTCTTCTTCGGTTTCGCGGCGGATACAGGTTTCCGGACCGTCTTCATCCAATAACCCCGCGCATGTTTCGATCAACATGCCGTGATAGTCGTTCAGGAAAGTGGGTAGACGGAACTGGCGAATCAGGATGACGGTTTGTTGTTCCCGGTTGTATAGCAAAATGGTGGCGCCATTGCCCCGGTCATAGACTTCGCGTACTTGCTGTTGCTGGGTGCCGTCATGGCGACGGTACTGGTAGGTGTATTTACGCAGAATGTACCAGTTGTCCGAGAGAACTTCTTCTTTGTCGATCTGGATACGGTCGTTATGTGTGGTCATGGCGGTATCTGCTGCTGCGATTCAAATCTGCGCAGTGTAACGCATCCATGTACTGGATAGGTCTAACGTGTCTATCCCAAGTTGGATTTGGTGGTGGGCGATTGATGATCAGGACAAAGTCACGTTTCGTGTATGGCGGGGGTGAGTCAGCTCAGACCAGTGGCTCAACTATTGTATGTGCACCGGAAATCAACCCGCTATCTAGCGGTCGAGCACGAACAGCATCGGTGTTATGAAGTTTGTCGGGAAGCAAGGACGACGATGTCTCGGGATTGGGTAAAGGGCGACTCATTTGTCTTGATCGGGAGCATGCAATGGGTGCCACCAACAAAACCCGTGGAAAGGAAAGGGCTGGGCCGACAGTGTAGGCTTATGTGCTGCATGGCAGCCCCAGACTTCAAACGGGTTTTGTTAGTGGTTTTCAAAGTGTTGAACAGATTCGAGCGTCATTCAACAGCCAGCACGCCGGCGTCGGTGATCAACGTTTGATCAGGGTGGCGACTGAGATATGTGGCCAGATCACTTCATCGAAAACCAGAAGCACAGTTTGTGTGTACTGCAATTGCATGAATTGCGAACCATCTTGGCGCTGTATGGTTTCAATCCAGAAAATGGCATCCAGTTCAGTGGCGTTGGCGTTACGGGTAATGAACGGAATGTTGACGATGCCACCTGCCGGTTTTGAACTGACTGGAAGATTGATGGTGTTGACAATTTCCAACCGCTGGTCGATTTGCCTGTTGAGGACATCAACCAATGCTTGATTGGGGTTCTCCATACAGAAACCCGGCGGGAACTGCCCATTCAGATAGGGATCGGTATAACCCAGTGGCAAGGGCTTGCCATCGACGCTTGTTGGCAGCGGGCTGACAGGTGCAATGACTGGGGCACGGTTTTCACAGGATGCCAGGCCTTGAGCAAGTAGTGAATCACCATGTGGAATGGTGGACTGGCGCACAATGGTCGATGGGGCATCGGGATCGCTGGTGGTGGGCACATTCAACCATAACCCGGGTTCAATATGGATGCCTTCGTCTGTTGCTGCATCGCTGACCTGCTGCAGATAGGTCAGTCCAAAGATATTGATGTCATTTTGTAGAGAACCCCGGTTCGGTACTGGGCCACCGATGGGGGTGAACGTGAGTACTTCCTTGGTGCTGTTGACGATCAAACGAAAAATCTGGTTGTGTTGGTGGTCGGGAACAGCAATCAGATTATAGCCATGTCCAGTCCAGGTACCAGCCAACTCAGCCAAGGGGCCAAGTTGTGCTTCGGTCTGGGAGATGGGTGCAGCAGCGCGTCGAAACAGGTTCATTTCTACTCCTCCATCGTAATTGATCGAAATCAGACAGTTGTGAAAGTGCAGAGCGCCAAGCAGGCATTGCCATATACAAACTGTTTATTTGAATTAATGCGGAATGATCAAATTAAGCGTTTTTTGATTCGAGTGAATAGAATAGGTGGTATGCGCTGGTTATAGGTTGACTGGTGGTAATGTCAAGGGAGAGGTGATATGGCTTGAGATAAGCGATTTCACTATTCTGATTAACAGAATAAATTTATTTTTGTGGATATGCTGAATTGAGGGATGGGACACATCATCAACTTGGCATGCGTCCCAATCAAATCAGCCAAATTGCCGCCGGAACCGATACAGACCAAATCCGAAAACCGTCCCCCCCAGCATCAGCATCCCGCTGATTGCTGGCCACAATGCCTTAAGTGGTAGCCCTTTCAACAAAATTCCAAATGCAATGTCGATGTAGTAATGCAGGGGCGAAAGATACATCATCCCGCGCAACCAGGTGGGCATGGCTTCCGGTGGGGTCCAGGCGCCGGACAGGAACAGCATGGGCGCCAGAATCAAGATGGTCAGCATGCCAACCTGTGCCAGATTGCGCGCCAATGTTGCGGCGAACAGTCCCAGGCCGGCGGTGGTGAATACATACAGTCCGGTTAGGCTGAAGAACAACAACAGGCTGCCACGTGTAGGTAGATCGAAGACGGGCATCAGTATTGCAAACAGGCTTAGACCGCTTCCTAGCAGAATGACAGTAGTCATCGAGATGACCTTGGGAAACATGATCTGAAACGGAGAAAGCGGCGATACCAGCAGCTGTTCGACCGTGCCACGTTCCTTTTCGCGCACCATGGCGGCCGCAGGCAACAGGATGGCAAATACGGTGATGACGGTCAGCAGTTCGGTAATGCCCATGAACCAGGCATCGTTCTGGTTGGGGTTGTACCAGACATGGCTACGGTTTTCGATGATGGGGAGTGCATCCAGCTTGCCACCACCCAGACCGGCTTGATGCAGGCTAACCTCCAGACCGTAGCTGCCGACAATTTGCGCAGCATAGCTGCTGGCGAGAAAACCCAATACGCTGTTGGTGGCGTCGATCTGCATCTGCAGTGCAGTCTGATGGCCGCTTTGCATGTCATGTTCGAACTGCGGTGGAACAGTCAACGTCAACATGGTGTGGCCATCATCAAGCAGTTGCTGGCCTTGCTGATTGGATGCCAATTGGCCATCCATCCGGAAATAGGGTGGTTGGAAACGACCCAGCAATTCGCGAGAAGCGGCAGAATGATCTTGGTCGCGCACCACAGTGGCAGCATGGTTCAGTTGCAAGGTGACGCCGGAAGCAGCCAGATACACATCGGCAGTAAAGGCATAGACGATGAATGCCAGCAGCACGATGTCGCGCAGCAGTTGCAAAAACTCCTTGCGGGTCATGACAGCCATGCGGCGTAGCCAAATGGTGAAATCAGCAAGGGTCATAGATTAGGCCGTTTATGGAACATGAAAAAACCTATGCCGAACAGGGCGACGGCGTAGCCGGCCAAAATCAGCACATCTGTCCAGAGCGCTGCCCAGCCAACGCCTTTCAGAAAGCAGCCAACCACGATATTGGTGAAATACATGGCGGGTAGCAGGTGGGCAATGCCTTGTGCAGTTGGGCCGAGTGAGGGGATTGGAATCAGTACGCCGGAATACAACACGGCAGGGATGACGGTGACAATGGCGGTCACAATCATGGCGGCGACCTGGGTCTGTACTACGACAGAGACCAGCAACCCGATGCCAGTAGTACAAATCACATAGATCAGACTGGCCAGCAAGAAGAACAGAAAATCACCCTTGAAGGGGACATTGAACAGCCATACCGTCAGCATCCACAGGATCAGGACATTCAGCGAGGAAATGGCAACATACGGTGCCAGTTTGCCAGTCAGGAATTCGCCCCGGGTAACAGTGGCACTGTAGATATTGAAGATGGAGCCGGATTCCTTCTCCCGGACCACGCCCAGTGCCGTCAGAAATGGTGGTGAGATCATCAGGATCACCATCAACAACTTGGGCGCCAATGACCAGATGCTTTTGACGCTTTGGTTGTACAGATAGCGCACCTCCAGTTTGACCGGTTGCAAGGCGTCCCGGGCCTTGGTCAGCGAGACACCTTTGGCCTGTGCCAACAAGCGGCCAATGTTGTCTTGATTGGCGGCGGCATTGAGTGCGGTCACATAGCCTTTCGTGGTCATGGCACGAAATGGAAAGGTACCGTCCACCAACGTCTGCACACTGGTAGCACGGCCAGTCTGTAACTGACGGCCGAAATGTTCAGGGATGATGATGGCGGCCCGAATGGTGTTTTGCGACAACAGATGGGCCAGTGCATGTTCATCCTGTACATAGCCTTGGAAATCAAAGTAACGTGAATCGATGAAGCGATAAGCATAGTCACGGCTTTCGGCCGTGCGGTCGTAATCCACCACCGCGAACGGAATGTCTTCCACATCCAACGACAAGCCATAGCCAAAGAGCAGCATCAGCAGCGCTGGCACCACAAACGCCAAGGTGAAGAACAGCCGGTCACGGACGATTTCACGCCATTCCTTATAGGCCACGGCCAGGACGCGATGTCGGTTCATCGTGCTTGCTCCAGTTCGGTCACGCGCTGTACGAAAACGTCTTCCATGGTAATAGGCCGTATGTCGATACGTGGGCAGGCGATGTCTGCCTTGGCCAAAACGGTGCTGATCTGTTCTCGAGCGGAGTTGGGTTGTTGGCTGAACAGATGCAGCTTCTTGCCGTACAGCGTGGCATCGGCAAAACCCGCAACCTGTAACAAGGGCAGGGCACGTTGTGGATCGCTGACGGAGATTTCCAGTAAGGTGCCCATCTTGTCGCGCAATGCCTGTTTCAATTCCGTTGGGGTGGCATCGGCCACGACCTTGCCGGCGAACATCAAGGCCAGATGGTCACAATGCTCAGCTTCGCTCATGTAATGGGTGGTGATCAAAATAGCGACATTGTCGACGCGAGCCAGGTGAAACAGGATGTCCCAGAATTGACGGCGGCCGACGGGATCTACGCCAGAAGTCGGTTCGTCGAGAAACAGCACCTGTGGTCGATGCACCAATGCGCAACCCAATGCCAGCCGTTGCCTTAAGCCCATGGGCAAGGTGGCGGCCAGATCCCGCTCGTGGCCGGTCAGGCCAGCCATATTGACGATCCAATCAGTACGTTCGTGGGTTTGTTGCCGGTTCAAGCCATAAATGCCGGCGTACAGGGCAATGTTTTCCAGCACGGTCAGATCCATATACAGCGAAAACGCCTGCGACATGTAACCGATGCGTTCCTTGATCCGTCGGCCGGCATTGCGCATATCGGCGCCCGCCACTTGGCCATAACCAGATGATGGTGGCAGGATGCCGGTCAGCATCTTGATCACGGTGGTTTTACCGGCACCATTGGCGCCCAGCAGGCCAAAAATCTCACCAGGTGGTACCCGGAAGCTGACTTGGTCGCAGGCCGTGAAATCGCCAAAGGTACGGGTCAGTTGCCTGGCTTCGATGGCTGCCTGATTGGCGATGGTGTGGCTTGCAGATGCTGGGTTACTTGTTTCGATATGGGTGGCTTCAGTCAGACCGCGTTGTTGCAACAAAGCCACAAACACGTCTTCCAATTCCGGTTCATTGGCATCCAGGCTGGTCACGGTCAGGTCGAATAGTCTGGCCTGGATCAATTCGGCTGCTTTGGTGGTAGTCTGGTCTTCCACAAACAACCGTAGTTGGGGGCCTTGCGCCTCGATTTGTGGATGCAGTGGTTTCAGGATGCCTAAGGCAGATACCTGTGGTTGGGCGTTAACGGTGACGACGCTGCCGGGTGCCAGTGCCAGAACATCTTCCGGGCTGCCTTGCGCTAACACCTTGCCGTCGAACAATAGCGACATGCGGTGAAAGCGAGCAGCTTCGTCCATGTAGGCGGTCGATACCAGGGCAGTGATGCCACGTTCACGCAACAGCTCACCCAGAATAGCCCAGAAATCCCGACGGGAAACCGGGTCAACGCCGGTAGTGGGCTCATCCAGAATGATCAATTCCGGTTCGTGGATCAGCGTGCAGACCAAGCCCAGCTTCTGTTTCATGCCACCGGAAAGGTTCTTCATGGCACGGTGGCGGAATGCGTCCAGCCGTGTCATTTTCAACAGCCGTTCCTTACGGATGGCCAGGTCCGCAGCGGGTACCAGGCGTAACTTGGCAAAGAAGTCGATGTTTTCTTCAATCGACAATTCGGCATACAGGTTTTGACCCAGCCCTTGCGGCATCAGGCCTATCCGGTCTTTGATGCGTTCGGCTGCAGCTTCGCTATCCAGTTCGACACCAAACACCTTCAGGTTGCCACCTTCAAAGCCCAGTACACCGGCAACCGCTTTCATGAAACTGGACTTGCCGGCACCATCCGGTCCGATCAGGCCATAGATTTCACCTTTGCCAACGGTCAAGTCCAGGCTGCTGACGGCGGTATGTTGACGATATCGCTTGGCAAAGCCCCGGGCCTCAATGATGCGTTCTACCACTTTGGGCGCTGCCATGCGATTTGTTCATTCCAGCGGATGACCGCGTCAGCCGGCAGCCCTGGCGTCAACTGCTGCTTGGGATTGCTGCCCAGGTATAGTTTGACTGCATAAACCAGCTTGACCCGCTCATCTGGGGTCTGGACTTCCTTGGGGGTGAATTCAGCGCGGCGGGCAATGTAACGCAAGGTGGCCGGGAAGGCTGCGTCAGGGAACGCATCGGTGTAGATCTGTGCGGGTAGGCCCAATTTCACTTTGCCAATCTGGTTTTCAGGTACGTATACCTTCAGGTACAGCTGGTTCAGATCGACCACATCAAATACCGGTGAGCCTGCCGCAACGACTTCACCAATGTCGCGGATGCGGCTGAGTACCACGCCGGCGGCTGGTGCCTTCAGCGTCAGATCATCTACCACGCTGCCGATCTCACGTTGCGTGGCTTGAGCTTGCGCTAATTGTGCTGCCAACGCGTTGATTTCCGCCTGTTTGGCTTGGACGCGTTCATTCCCCAGTTTGGCCTGCAACAGTGTTTGTTCAGCTTGTGTCTGCGCCGTGCGGGCTGCTGTGGTATCGGCTTGGGCGGCTATGGCTGCCAGTTCGGCCAATTCACGCTTGTGGCGGTCAACGGAACCACGCTCCTGTAATGCTCTCATGCGGACTGCATCACGCTGGGCCTGTTGTTCCGCTGCAAGCGCTTTATCGGTCAGTGCCTTGGCACGAACCAGCTGGGCCTGGTTGGCCGTGATGTTCAGTGGGACTTCCTGCTTGGCGACATCCAGTGCAGTTTGGGCGGCTAGCAGTTGGGCTTGAACTGCGGCCACGGTTTGTGCAACTTGATCAGCTCTGGCTTTCAGTTGGCTATCGTCCAGTTGTGCCATCGGTTGGCCAGCTTGCACGCTGTCACCTTCCTTAACCAGCAGTTTGATGATACGGCCAGGTGTCTTGCTTGCTATGGCAATGTGCTCACCTTCCAGGCGGCCATTTGCCTGTATCAGTCCTTCAGGCAAGCCTTGGCGGGCGGCCAATTGATGCCAGATCAAGTAACCACTTAGGGCCAGCGCGATGGTAGTGGGGATAAGAATTCTAGCGTTGAATGTCATGGTGCAGTCCGTTTGGATGAGGGGGCATCGTTGCTTACAGGCTGCCAATGGCGTGCTGCAATTGCAGAATCGCCAATTGCTCGTCGTAATGAGCGTTTTGGGCATTGCTTTGGGCCACGGTGCGACGGGTTTCGGCATCCAGTACTTCGCTTTGTGGTGCCAGGCTATGGGTGTAGCGATCACGTGCCACTTTCAGGTTCTCGTCGGCATAGTCAAGTGCATCCATCGCTACCTGTTTCCGCAGGTGTGCTTCTTGCTGGTTGTGCCAAGCTTGTCGCACTTCCAACTCAATCCATGATTGCACTTCATCGCGTTGCAACTGCAGTGCCTGCGCGCGCGCCTCAATCGCAGCAGCTTTATGGCGGGTGACGCCACCGTCAAACACATCCCATTTCACACCGAGTGTCAGTGAACGAAAACGGTCTTGCTTGAGATAGGGATTGTCCAAATGGTGATAACCAGCTATTAAGGCCAGTTGTGGACCCGCCTCGCCTCGCACGGCTCGGGCTTGGGCAGTAAGGGCTGTATTGCCATGGCTCAATTGGTCCAGTTCGGCACGTTGTTGTGCCAGGTGTTCCAACTGGCTCAGTGGTTGTTGATCCGGTGACAATTGGCTTTCTGCCAAATCAACCGGGTTGTCCATTGGGCGTTGCAAGGCACGGTTATATGCCGCGTTGGCCAGATCAACCGCGTTGGTTGCCTGAATCCGTTTTTGTTGAGCGTCGGCTAGCGCGACTTGGATAGCTAATTGATCAGCACGGGCCACCAAGCCTTGTTCAAAGAAGTGATCAACATCGTGTTGATGGGCTTGCAGACTGGTCAGGTGGTGATTTGCTACCCGTTGCAATTGCTGTGTGCGCAATACATTCAGGTAGGCCTTGGCGACCAACAGTTTGCTGTTCTGTCTGGTACGTATCAATTCAGCTGACGTCATACCCACACTGGCATTGGCGGCCTTGATATTCTGGCTGATGCGACCACTGGTAAACAAAGGCAGTGTGAGTGTGGCACTTCGAGTCTGAAAACGATCCTTGCTTAATGGCATATCAATGCGGGTGGGCATCGTAACAGGTAGCAGCGAGTGCGGGAGAGAGGCCGTGGCAGCCGGGGTGTCATCTAAGCGGATGTAAGCTGCCTCCACACTCAATCCTGGCCAACAGGCTCCTTCGGCAGCAGCCAGTAATTGCTGCGATGCCGCATATTGTTGCGCAGCAGCCTGAACAGGGCGATCATGTTTCAGGGCGGCTTCCCAGGCTTGTTGCAGGGTTTCAGCCGCCTGTGCGGCAGGCCAAGCCAGATACCAAGTCAGCAGCCACGCCAAAGTGGGTCTTGTTCGTGACCGGGAATCTGCAATGGCGTGGTATGAAGTTGAGCAGTGCGAGCTTTCGTGTCGGATAGCCATGGTGGGCGGGGTGCATTGAACGTTACCGCCCTATTGTAATGAAGCAAGCGATTGCTTTTATTGATGGCCGTCAAAGTTTGTGTTGCATTGCAGCGTAAAGCTGATCCTGGGTAAGCTCAGCCCACTGTCTGAGGATTCGGCTTGGTCATGGCAGACGAGGCTGGCTGCCAACCTGGCTTGTGATACAGGTATTGCAGGCGTGTCAACCAAGTCGGCGCGTGGTGCAGATCATGCCATAGGCGTTTTGCTTCGCAGAGATGGACCTCGAACGGATTACTGGACTGAATGGGTTGGGTCAGCCCATAGATGACGGTTTCCTCCTCTTTCTGGTAGGTACCAAACAGGCGGTCCCAGATGATCAGTACCGCACCGTAGTTCTTGTCCAGATAGTGTGGCTGGGTCCCATGGTGAACGCGGTGATTGCTGGGGGTATTAAGCCACGGGTCCAGCCATTTGAGCTTGCCGATGGTTTCGGTGTGAATCCATTGCTGATAGGCCAGCACAAAGGCGAACCAACCCACAACCAGGGCAGGGTTGAACCCAAGCAGGAATGCTGGTAGGTAGAACCAGGGAGAGGTGAAGCCATCGATGAACGAAATCCGTAGGCCAGTGGTCTGATCATACTGCGGTGAGCTGTGATGTACTGAGTGGGATAGCGCCCAATAAGCGCGGATCTCGTGCCCACAACGGTGATCGACGTAATACAGAAAGTCGACCAGCAGAAATGCCAGGAAAATAGTCAACGGATTGGTCGGAATGCGCCAAGGTGCCAGCTTGGCCGCGCCCATGAACAGGACAGTCAAATAGGCGGTGGTGATGCCGCCCAGTAACAGTGTGGGAATCAGCGGGCTGACAGAGGCAAGCATTTCCTTGAGGCAAGCGCGATTCAATTGGCCCAGTCGCCAACGCCGGAACAACTCTATCGGCAGCAGAATCACCAATAGATTGTCGACGTATTCGGCCAGGGCGGTAAGGTATTCCATTGTGGGGTCTCAGTTTACTGTGGAGGAGTCGCACCATACTTTACGCGCTGGTTCGTGCGTGTGCTTGAGCCCGCCAATCGTGCTGTTGGGTCCAGGGACTGTATGAACTGGGTCTGGAGGCCCGGTTGACATCAACAGTATGTCTGCACTACTGACCTGGGCAAATACGCATCAGGTTTGACAGTGTTTGTGCCTAATGTTTCTTTGGTTTATTTGTGAGGTAAAGCCCTTGCGGTTGTGGAAGTCGTTATGGTGGAAGCTGGCATTGAGTTATGTGCCGATCACACTGATTGGTAGCCTGTTGGCGGCCTTTTCGATTGGACCTATGGTAGATGCTGTGGTGTTCCGCGAGGTCGTAGCGCCACCGCATTTGAAAGCGTTGATCGAGCCGGAACGCCACATACTGGATGGCAGATTGGCCGATGTTGCGCTAGCGGGCAAAGTAGCACGCAATATCGCCGACCATTTGAGCAATGTGGCCGGGCCCAGTGGTTTGTATGGCATCCGCTATTCTTCCGATCCCAAGGTAAGTGTTGCCATCTATCGGACAGATGGGACCCGGGTGGCGGCTCACGAAGCCTTCGGGCTGATGCTGCCTTTTCACTGGGCAACAGGGCCAGAGCGCTTGATGGTGTTCTCAGAAGGCGAGCGCTGGTTGTCGTTGCCGATCAAGCCAGGAGGCACGTTGCTGATCCGCCATCAGGCGCGCTTCAGTATCCTGAAGAATATTCAAAGCAGTTTGCGTGACGCAGGGGCGTCGTTCTGGTTTCTGGTGATCATCGTATCGTTGCCTGGTATTGCTCTAGGGGCAGGTTTGACGGTTTGGCTGCGGCGCCGGTTGGGGCATATTGCCCAAGTGACTGATGCATGGGCGAAGGGGGATTTCTCGGTGAAGTTGCGGGATACCTCACAGGATGAGCTGGGTCGGCATGCTCAATCACTGGATCGGATGGCCAGCCAGCTGCAGGCCCATTTGGCGACGCAGCAACAATTGGCTGCATTGGAGGAGCGACAGCATTTGGCACGGGAGTTGCACGACAACGTCAAGCAGCAGGTATTTGCCACGGGTTTGCAAATTCATGCTGCTCAACGTTTCGCCTTACAGGATCAAGATAGGACCCGCCAGCTGCTTGAGCAGGCATTGGTACTCAATCAATCGGTTCAGCAAGACCTGTCCAGCCTGCTACTGCGTCTTAAGCCCACAGATGAAGGCCCGCAACCGTTGGAGATTGCGTTGGCAGACATCACCATGCTGTGGCAACAGCAGATTACCATTCACTTGATGGTGCCAGCCGCCATCAGCCTGTCATCGGCCATGACTCACGAGCTGCGTCGAATTGTCAATGAAGCGTTAGCCAATACCGTACGCCATGCCCAAGCCAGTATGGTGATGATTCGTGTCAGCCAGGCTTTGACTGGTCTGACCTTGCAAATTCAAGATGATGGTTGTGGTTTCGACGTGAATCAAGTGGGGCAGGGATTAGGCTTGGCTCACATGCGTGAACGTGCGGAAGCCTTGCCACATGGGGTATTTGAGGTGGTGTCATCGTCGGATGGCACTTGTTTGACCGTGCGTTTTGCAACAACAGCACAGCAGGAGCAGTTAGCGTGATTTCAATTTTGATTTGCGATGATCATGCCGTGGTGCGTTATGGCATTGCAGCAGTACTGGAGGCGCAAGGTGAGTTTCGCCTGGTCGGTGCAGTCGACCGGGCGGAGCGGGCAATCGACCTGGCGGCGATGACCCGTCCGGATGTCGTGTTGATGGATTTGTTGCTGCCAGACAAAAATGGTATTCATGCCACGCGTGAAATCCGCCGTGTCAGTCCCGGCTCGCGCATTATGCTATTGACCAGCCATGAAGGTGAGGAATACTTGTTGGAGGCCATGCAGGCGGGTGCATTGTCCTATTGGTTGAAATCGGCGTCGCCGAGCGAGCTGGTGGAAGCAATAGAAAACACCGCCCGTGGCGAGGCAGTGCTGCACCCACGGATTGCCGCCGCCATGGTTAGAGCCATGGCACGACCTTCAGGGCAGCAGGCAGGTCAGATGCTGACCGAGCGCGAAACTGATGTACTCAAACTGATTGCCGATGGTCTCAGTAATGCCAACATTGCGGCGCGCCTGGGACTGAGCGAAAAGACTGTCAAAAACCATGTTAGCCATATCCTGGACAAGTTGGCACTGACCGATCGTACGCAGGCAGCAGTGTATGCATGGCGTGAAGGAATCAAAAGCCGATAGGATCCGGCAATGCTTGAAAACGTTTTACTTAGGTGAAAAAGTCTATCGCAAGAATACGTTGAGGCGACAGTCGCGACAATGTCGCGGAACCGCTAGAATGGCCGGCTGTGCCATCACCCCGTCATACCGCAGAGGGTAAGCTGGGTGATTGGCCGTGTCGACCTAACATCAATCTAGAAAGTTCGTTTCTCAACATGGATATTTCCAGCCCACAATTCTGGCTTGCCCTCTTGCAGATTGTCGCCATCGACATCGTGCTGGGAGGAGACAATGCTGTTGTAATCGCACTGGCCTGCCGTCGTTTGCCCGATGATCTGCGCCGAAAAGGCATCATGTGGGGCGTGTTTGGCGCCATCATGTTGCGTGTCGTGTTGATTTTCTTTGCCATTTCACTCTTGCAGATTCCCTATCTGAAACTGGCTGGTGCTGTCATGCTGTTGTGGATCGGCATCAAGTTATTGTTGCCGGAACCTGATGACGGCGGCCACAACATTGATGGCGGTACCACGCTGGTCAGTGCCATCAAGACCATTATCGTGGCAGATGCGGTGATGAGCCTGGACAACGTGATTGCGATTGCCGGTGCGTCAAAAGACAGCATGGGATTGATCGTATTCGGCTTGGCGCTGAGTGTGCCCATCATCGTCTGGGGAAGCAAACTGGTCATGAAGCTGATGGATCGTTTCCCGTTCGTGGTTGTGCTGGGTGGTGCGTTGCTGGGCTGGATCGCTGGTGACATGGTGGCGACCGATGTGGCGTTCAAGGATATGCTTCATGCGGTATCACCCCATTTTAAATGGGTGCTGAGTGTCGGCGGGGCCGTTCTGGTAGTGCTTGTTGGCAAGCTGTTGGCGGCACGTATGCTGAAGGCTCAGCGAGCGTTGACCGACAATTCATAGCCCACAAATTGGAACCAATCAAAGGAATGCAGATGCAGAAAATTCTCGTGGCGATGGATGGCTCGCCCAGTGCCATGCGGGCACTGGATGCGGTTTTGGGATGGCTGGACCAATGGAAGCAGCCGCCAGAAATCCATCTGGTCAATGTGCAATACCCACTGCATGGCGAAGTAGCCAGCTTCATTGATGCAGGACAGATCAAACAATACCATCAGGACGAGGGTGGTAAAGCACTGGCAGTGGCAGTTGCCAAGTTGAGTCAAGCTGGCGTCGTACATACCGAGAAAGTACTGGTCGGCCGGCCGGAGGAAGTATTGGTGCGATACGCAAAAGACCATCATTGCGACCAGATCGTGATGGGTGCGCAAGGTGTTGGCTCGCTGACCAGCATGTTACTGGGGTCGGTTGCGATCAAATTGCTGCACCTGAGCGAATGCCCGGTGTTGCTGGTACGTTGAACGATATAAGTTGGATCATACAAGCAGAACGATAACGAAGGCGAAAAGCTGGAGAATCTGGCGATACAGGTGACGCAGATTGCCGTATCGACCATGGCAGTATTGACGGAAGGTGGTCGTGGTCCAATCCTGGCCTGCCACCACCTATTTCACATTAGGGAGGGTCAATGAAGAAGTGCTATGGCGTTATGCTGTTGGGTATGGTGTTGATGGGTGGTATGGCTCATGCAAACGATTACGAAAAAATTCAGAAGAAAGGTGAAATCGTTATCGGGGTGCGTGATAGTTCTCCCCCGTTTGGTTTTTTCGACAAGGCACGTGGCACGGTATGGGGATACGATATCGAGTTTGCACAAAATATCGCGCACAAACTGGGTGTCAAGCCGGTATTCAAAACGGTTGATCCAGCTGACCGCATCACCGCCTTGAAAGATGGTCGCGTCGATATCGTGTTGGCCACATTGGCCAAAACCGCAGAACGCATGCGTGAGATCGAGTTCAGCCTGGGTTACTTTCTGGCAACGCAAAAACTGCTGGCCAAGAAGAAAGTTGGTTTCAAGGATATCAACCAGCTGGATGCCATGACAGTGTGTGTACCGGCCGGTTCTTCCAACGCTCAGTACCTGCGCCGCTTGTCAGCCAATGTCAAGATTGATTCCACATTGCCTGATACCGCAGAAGTATTCAAGGCGATAGGTGAAGGCCGTTGCGAAGCCACCTGCGGCAGTGAAGGGTCGCTACTGCGTAATTTGTCCAAATTGCCAAACAAGGCGGACTTTGAAGTGCCGGATGTACCGCTGGAAGTAGAAGTCTATGCGGTTGGGCTGCGCAAGGGCGAAAAGAAACTGCAGGATCAGATCAATCTTGCCTTGCTGGACCTGGAAAAAGGCGGCGAAGCTGCCGCCATCTATGATCGCTACTTCGGCGCGGCATCGCCGGTACCGGTGACCCGCACTTTCAAAATCACCAAATGACCTGCGAAGCTGAGTATTTCATGCATTGATCAACAGGCCGGGTTGCATAAATGCCCGGCCCGTTATTTGTCTGGCGGTGTGTCGGTCGTCCAGCCCGCGCGATTGTTCAGGATGACATGTCTGAAAATAAATTCGTCTACTATTCAAATAAACTAGACGACCGGTCTAATTAATGTTACTGTCAAGTTGTCAACTGCCTGATTGAATGGCTAGGTCTGGTGACTGGCCTTGGTTGTCGGGTTATGATGGTAGTTTGTCGTATATTGGCTGGAAAACGTGATGAAAACTCCCTATTCGGATACCAGGGATCATATATTGAGCGTTGGTGAATCCATCATTCTCGGTAAAGGTTTTGCAGCAGTTGGGTTGTCGGAAATTTTGACTACTGCAGCAGTGCCAAAGGGCTCGTTCTATCACTATTTCAAGTCGAAGGAGCAGTTTGGCGTTGAGTTGCTCAAGCGATATTTTGATGAGTACGGTCAGCATGTTGCCATATTACTGAGCGAACCGGCGTTGCCGGCTGCCGAACGCCTGATGCATTACTGGCGTGGTTGGTACGCACGCCAACAAGATTGTCATGGTGATGCGCAATGCCTGGCTGTTAAGCTGGCTGGTGAAGTGTCGGATTTGTCCGAGCCCATGCGTGAAGCGCTGGAACAAGGCATGGCGAAGATTGTTGGGCATATCGCTAACTGTATTGAGGCAGGGCAGGTGGATGGCTCAATCACCGCAAAACAGGCGCCAGCGGCATTGGCGACGGTCCTTTACCAGCTATGGTTAGGTGCTAGCCTGTTGGCCAAGGTTCAAAAGCAATGTCAGCCATCCAGATTGGCGCTGGCGGCGACGCGGGCATTGTTGGGGATGCCACCGGCTGAGGATGTACTGATGGCGGACTCAGTATTGTGCTGCCCAAATTGATCGAGACTTGTGGCCTGCTTGGCGAGGCAAATTGGAGTTGCATCTAAATATTGAAGTCCGTCATTAACGAGTATGCGGCCCACGCCGCATTTTTTTGAAGTTCATTGAAGACGACCGGTCTAATATTGGAGTGAATTATGAAGCATGCAGCGTTGTTGTCCCCTGTTCGAGTCGGTGCCGTTACATTATCCAATCGCGTGATCATGGCACCATTGACCCGATCCCGTGCTGGGCAGCCAGGCAACGTGCCGCGGAGCCTGAACGTGGAATATTACCGACAGCGGGCCAGCGCGGGGTTGATCATTACCGAAGCATCACAGATATCTCAGCAGGGACAGGGTTATGCCTGGACGCCGGGTATGTATACCGATGAGCAGCAGGCTGGCTGGCAGCAAGTGGTAGATGCTGTGCATCGTGCTGGGGGTAAAATTGCATTGCAACTCTGGCATGTTGGCCGTATTTCACATCATCTGCTTCAGCCCGAGCAGGGGCAACCAGTTGCGCCTTCAGCGTTACAGGCACGTGACAGCATGAGCTTTGTCGTGTTGCCGGATGGTACGCCAGCTAATGTGCCTTGCGATGTACCACGTGAGTTGTCGACCGCCGAGATTGCTGCAATTGTGAAGGATTATGCGGCATCAGCGCGTCGTGCCAAAGCCGTCGGATTTGATCTGATTGAAGTACATGCAGCCAACGGTTACTTATTGAACCAATTCCTGGCAACCGGTACCAACCACCGCCAAGATCAATATGGTGGTTCGCTGGAAAACCGGGCCAGATTGCTGCTCGAAGTCGTGGATGCGGTAACAGCGGAAGTAGGGGCTGACCGGATCGGAGTGAGACTATCTCCGTGGGGTACGTTTGGCGACATTGAAGATGCTGAGCCGGCGGAAATGAGCCTCTACTTGGCACAGCAACTGAATCAGCGTGGTATTGCCTACCTGCATTTCAACGAGCCGACCTGGGCAGATGGGCCAGCCTATCCGATCGGTTTCCGTGAGCAGATTCGCGCTGTATTCAGTGGGGTATTGATGTATTGCGGTGGTTATCAGGCAGACCGCGCAACTGCGTTGCTGGAACAGGATCTGGCGGACGTGGTGGCGTTTGGCAGGCCGTTTATTGCCAACCCCGATCTGGTGGCTCGTTTCGCACAAGGAGCGCCACTGAATACGCCTGATGTCAATACATTCTATGGTGGCGATGCGGCAGGTTATACCGACTACCCGGCTTTACGTGCTGAAACACCAACGATGGCTTGAGCGCAATGCGGTATTGTCCGGTCGGATATGAGTAGGCCTAGGTCATGTTATATAACAACAACGCCTCGTTAAACGAGGCGTTGTTGTTTGAGCCTGCCAAAAGTCAGATCTCGACCTGAGTACCCAGTTCGACGACACGGTTGGTCGGGATTTTGAAGAAATCCGTTGCCCGCAATGCATTGCGTGACATGATGGTGAACACTTTTTCGCGCCACAGTGCCATGCCGGGCATTTCGCTTGGGATCAATGTCTCCCGTGACAGGAAGAACGAAGTATCCATCATGTCGAACGTAAGCTGTTGCTTGCCACACTGGTCCATGATCTCGTCAATGTTCGGTTCTTCCTTGAAGCCATAAGCGGCCTGCACGGTGTAAAACGTTTCACCGATCTGCTGAATTTGAATGCGATCAATGTCTGGAACGTAGGGGATGTCTTCGGTGGCAATCGTCACTAGCACAACCCGTTCATGCAATACCTTGTTATGCTTCAGATTGTGAAGCAGGGCATGGGGCACGCCTTCCTGGCTGGATGTCATGAACACGGCCGTACCTTGTACCCGAGTTGGCGGATGGGCTTCGATTGCTTCAACAAAGCTGTCCAGTGGGAGTGCATCGGCGGACAACCGCTCCGCAAGTATCTGACGGCCCCGCTTCCAGGTGGTCAACAAGGTGAACAGGATCAAGCCCATGCTGAAAGGGAACCAGCCACCCTGGAAGAATTTCAGGGCATTGGACGCAAAGAAAGTCAGGTCAACAATCAACAATGAGCTGAAGGCCAGAAACAGAGCGGGTTTGCTCCAACCCCAAACTCGGCGTGCCACAATGAATGCCATGCAGGTGGTGATGACCATCATGCCACAGGCTGTCATGCCATAGGCCGCTGCCAGATTGCTGGACGTTTTGAAACCTAGCACCAGGCAGATCACGATCGAGAACAACAACCAGTTGATGGCTGGAATGTAAATCTGACCAATCTCACGTTCTGACGTGTGCAGGATTTCAAGGCGTGGCAGGTAACCCAACTGGACGGCTTGGCGCGTCAGCGAAAAGGCGCCAGAAATCACAGCTTGTGACGCGATGACGGTGGCGGCGGTAGCCAAGATCAGCAATGGAACTTGTGCCCACTTGGGTGCCAGCAGATAGAACGGGCTTTGCACTGCTTCTGGATTGTGGATCAGCAGGGCGCCTTGCCCGAAGTAGTTCAGCAGCAGGGCTGGCAATACGAAGCAGAACCAAGCGCGGCGGATGGCGGATTTACCAAAGTGGCCCATGTCAGCATACAGTGCTTCGGCACCGGTCAGCGCCAGAACCACTGCACCTAGCGTTACGAAGGAATGCCAGGGATGTTCGGTGAAGAACGAAATGGCGAAAAAGGGATTCAGTGCGGTCAGCACATCTGGTGCGCGAAGAATGCTGGCCAATCCCATTGATCCCAGGCTCAGGAACCAGACCACCATGATGGGTCCGAAAGCTTTGCCCACGCTGGCTGTGCCATAGCGTTGCACGGTGAACAGAAACACCAACACCGTCAGCGTGACGGGGATCACATAGCTATGTAATGCGGGGGCAATGACGCCCAGGCCTTCCACGGCCGACAATACCGAAATGGCCGGCGTAATCATCCCGTCACCAAAGAACAGCGATGTGCCAAATATTCCAGCCAGCATCAACAGCCATCGACCGCGTGACTGGTCATCCCTGAGGCAGCGCTGTGCCAGCGCCATCAATGCCATCGAGCCGCCTTCACCTTGGTTGTCGGCCCGCATGATGAAGACCACGTACTTCAGGGAAACAATGATCAGCAGTGACCAGAAGATCAATGACAATACACCCAGAATGTTGCTAGGTGTGGGTGATAAAGCATGAGGGCCGGTGAAGCATTCCTTCATCGTGTAAAGGGGGCTGGTACCGATGTCGCCATAAACGACCCCAATGGCGCCAACGATTAACCCGGCCAGGCTGCCTTTTTGAGCGCCCAACTGCATGTAATTTCCTCCCTGATTGTGTGCACTGCGTCATTTTCCGGGAGTGGAAGTGCTGTGCCCAAAGTGGCGTCGAATGTTAGCACTTTGTCTATGACGGAGATAGTAGGACCAGTGCTCAACATGTTGCGTTGCCGCATTCGGATGCAGCGATGTCGAGAGGGGAGCGGTATCGCGTTAAGTCGCTGGAATGCAACGATTTGAACAGATCATTTATACCCAAGATACCTTCGCTTTACGGAAAATGTGAAAAAACGAATGTTTTCGGAGGCGATTCAAGGTGCAGGCAATACTGGCAAGAGGGGCCTGCTGTGAATTATGCTAATGGCAGCAACATGTTTTTTGATGGATTGGCTGGACTTGGTGTGGCATGGGGGAGTGGGTTTTTATATATGAAAATTGGTATATTTAAGCTGATTGTTGTGACTTTGCCAAATAGCCCGTCATCAGGGCATAAAGGAGACGCATGAAGCGCGTAATATTCAATCAGAAAGGCGGGGTCGGCAAATCCACCATTACGGTCAATCTGGCGGCAATTGCGGCATCGGAAGGAATGCGTACCTTGGTGTTGGATCTGGATCCGCAAGGTAATGCCACACGCTATCTGTTGGGTGATCAGGCTGATCAAGTCAAGCCAACTCTGGCAGAGTTGTTTGCGCAGACGCTGAGCTTCAGCTTGTATTCCAGAAAGATCAGTGACTTTGTCCATGCTACGCCTTTCGACAAGCTGTCGTTGATTCCTTCCAGCCCAGAGCTGGCTGACATGCAGTCCAAACTGGAATCACGCTACAAAATCTTCAAATTGCGTGATTCGCTGAAAGAAATCACGAATCAATTCGACTGTGTCTTTATCGATACACCACCCGCGCTGAATTTTTATACCTTGTCTGCCCTGATTGCTGCCGATTCCTGCCTGATTCCATTCGATTGCGACGATTTCTCACGGCGTGCGCTGTATACCTTGTTGGACAACGTTCAGGAGATTCGCGAGGACCACAACCCCAATCTGGATGTCGGCGGTATCGTGGTCAATCAGTTTCAGGCACGGGCGGCCTTGCCGACCAAGCTGGTTCAGGAGCTCAAAGACGAAGGGCTGCCGGTGCTCGACGCTTATCTGTCATCGTCAGTCAAAATCCGGGAATCGCACGAGCAATCGGTGCCGATGATTCATCTGGATGCTCGGCATAAGCTGTCACAAGAGTATTTGGCGTTATACCGTGCGATCAGTCAGTGACAGCCTGCTTGGCGCATTCACCCACGATTCCGTCCATAGATGGTGGCGGGGGTATGGTACGCCGGTTGCGACAGGCAACCGATAGATCATGACGACTGATGTACGACTCGTCAGCAAATTCCGGCTGGCGCTATCACGGCTGCTGCGTGCACTGACCATCCGTCCTTCGTTGAAATGGATTGTTTTGGTGGTCGGGTTGGGGCTGACCGCCGTGTCTGCATGGCAAACCGGCATGGATGCCGAGCGGGCCGCACGTGAGCAGGCAAGGCTCAAATCCAACGCTCGATTGGACGCATTGAGCGCCGAACTGGCTCGGGTTGTCTCGTACAGTCGGCAATTTTCGGCTTTCTTCACCGTTGATGCTTTCCCACATTTCCGCCAGTTCAATGCTTATGCTACAGCGCTTGGCAAGATGCCCCGAGGGGCGGTGATGATCGGCATGGTTTCCCGAGTACGCAACGATCAGGTGACTACGTTTCAGCAACGTTTTGACGCTGTGTCGGAAGGCGTACCGGAGTTGAAAGGGACCCGCTTCCCCTGGGCCCAGATCATCAACAGCCGACCCTATTATTACCCTTTGCAGTACGCCTATCCGCTGGTCGGGATCCCAGTTGGTACCGATATCGTCGGCATGCCTCAACTGCGCCGTAGTTTTGCCGATGCGTTGTCTCAGGGCGGGCCGCTGATTACCCCACCGTTCCAACTGGATGTGGCGGGTATCCCTCGGACGCTGGTTGCGTTGATCACGCCTGTGCAGCGTGACGCACAACAGCCGGCCGATGGCTTTGTGATGATGTTGCTGGATGTCGACAAGTTGTTGTCGTCCATCTCTGATGGCGGCGTGACGCATGATCGCTTCGTAGTGACCGTGGTTGATTCCAGTGATCCCCGAATGGGGCGACGTTTGTACCCGCTCAGCGACGCGGAACTGGCCAGCCATGTTCTGAGCTCGCCACAAAGTGTCCGTTTCCAGCGTGATCTGGATTTTGCGGGCCGGCGTTGGTCCGTGTATCTGGAAGGGGTGGTACGACCGGATATGGACATGATCTGGTCACGTTTATTGATCGGATTCGCGTTGACAGCCCTGGCTATGTTGCTGGTGATTGGTGCGCAATACCGCGGATTCGAGGCAGTACAGGTCACTGGGGAGCGGCTCAAACGCGCGGCCGAATCCAACGAAGCGTTAAGGGTATTGCTGCAGCAGCGCGAACAGACCGAAACAGCTCTGCGGGCCAGCGAAGCCCGGATGCGAACGATACTGGATGCCTCCAGCGATGCCATTGTGCTGTTTGATCGGCTTGGCACTGTAGAATTGTTCAATCCCGCGGCGGAAAAGATGTTCGGCCATCTGCACGATCATGTGATTGGCGGTCATGTATCCATCCTACTGCCGGAAACAATGCGGCACGAAGGCGCCGCACAACAGGTTCTGGAATCTTTGGTAGACGGCGTAGGACAGACCAGAGAATTGCTGGCACTACGTGGCAATGGTGAATTGTTCCCGTTGGAACTGACCGTGAATGTAGCCGAGCTAGCCGGTACACGCTATTTTGTGGCCACTGGTCGAGAAATCACGGAGCGCAAAAAAGCCGAGCGTTTGTTGTTTGAGAGCGAATACAAGCACCGTGCGATTCTGGATGCTGCCTATATCGGTATTTATGTATTGCAGGATGATGCCCTGCAATATGTCAATCCGACTTTCGCTCGTTACTTCCGCATGAAACGTGAGCATATGCAGCAGTTGCAACCGCTGAGCCTGCTGGCATCGGAATCGCAAGACATTTTCCGCGAACAGAGCGATGCTGCATATGCTTCGTCCAATCATGTGTTGCCGGTAGAGGTTGCCTGCGTGCGTGCCGATGGTACCCGGTTTGTCGGGCTGCTGACCATGCAACGTATTACCTACGCCAATCGACCAGGCTTGACCGGGTCGCTTCTGGATGTGACCGAGCGTAAGCAGGTCGAAGAGGCTGTCAGGCAGTCCGAACAGAAAACCCGGGCCATTCTGGCCGCGTTGCCTGATACAACAATTCGTTTGGATATGGATGGCGTGGTATTGGATTGCCGTAGCCCAGACGAGCGGCTGACCAACCTGTTTTCTGTTTCCTTGATCGGTCACCCGTTGGATCAAGTTCTACCAGAGGAGGTTGCACAACGAATCCGCAGTTTTATCGAGCAGGCTGCCAGGGTACGACAGATCAAGCAGCTGGAATTTGGCATGCTGGTTGGAGCCGCTGGCATGACTTTCGATGCCCGCATCGCACCTTACGGGCCAACCGAATGCTTGTTGATTCTGCGCGATATTACCGAGCGAAAGCGGACTGAGGCTGAATTGATCCGCCATCGCGACCATTTGGCGGAAATGGTCACGGAACGGACCTCCGAACTGCAGGCCATGTTGGATACCACGCCTTTGGCCATGGCGCGCCTGGCGCAACGTACCTTTGTGGATGTCAATCGCGCCATGGAGGATCTGTTCAAGCGCTCTGCCGTCGATTTCATGGGGCAACGTACGCGGGTGATCTACCCTGATGATGCTAGCTATTTGGCGTTGGGGCAGCGTATTTACCCATCCTTGGGGCGGGGTGATGTGTTTCACGAAGAGGTCAAGTTCGTGGATGCCAACGGTGAACACTTCTGGTGCGAAATGTATGGTAAGGCGATTGATCCAGCCAACCCACTGGGATCGTCGGTGTGGGTATTCCAGGATATTACCGAGCGAAAGATCACCGAGCAGGCGTTGACTGAGGCCAAGGAAATTGCCGAATCCGCCAACCGGGCCAAGTCCGAGTTTCTGGCCAACATGTCACATGAGCTGCGCACGCCAATGCATGCCATTCTGGGTTTTGCCGACATGGGTTTGTCCAAGTCGGACACGGCTACACGTGAGAAGCTGGCACATTATTTCGACCGTATCCGGCAAAGTGGCAAACGGTTGTTGTCCATTCTCAATGATCTGCTGGATTTGTCCAAACTGGAAGCCGGCAAAATGGAATACCGTTTCGACCGACGTGATGTGGTGCCCGTGATCGAAGAGGCGATGGATGAACTACACCAGTTGGCTGCCGACAAGCATCTGGATATCACATTGCAGATTCGGGGCGATACTTGGGGGGATTTCGATACCTTGCGTATTAGCCAAGTGGTACGCAACCTGCTGTCCAACGCAATCAAATTCAGTCCGCCCAACAGCAAGATCGATGTGCAATGTGGTCGAGAGCCGTGGTACAACAAGATGGCATTGCGGGTGACGGTGCGGGACTGGGGCCCAGGTGTGCCAGATCAGGAAATCGACCGTATCTTCGATAAATTCATTCAAAGCAGCCAGACCAAAACTGGTGCTGGTGGTACCGGTCTGGGGCTGGCGATCTGTCGTGAAATCGCCCATGCGCATGGTGGCGAGATCACGGCGCGCAATCATAGTGATGGCGGGGTGAGCTTCTCGTTTGTTCTCCCCGATTCTTACCGAGGTAACGATGGAAAATAACAGTAACGGCCATTTGCTGATTGTCGACGATGAACCCTTCAATCTCGAAATCCTGACGGAATATCTGGAAGACGCGGGCTATCAGGTATCGGCTGCGGAAGATGGGATGGCAGCTTGGGAAGCATTGCAACAGGACGACCAGGAGTTCGACGCGGTATTGCTGGACCGCATGATGCCACGCATGAATGGTATGGAACTGCTGACCAAGATCAAGGCCGAAACCCGTTTTGAAACCTTGCCGGTGGTCATGCAGACCGCGATGGGGGCACCGGACTCGGTGCGTGAAGGGTTGCTGGCAGGTGCGTACTATTATCTGACCAAGCCCTTTGAGCGCGAAACATTGTTGGCGATCGTGGCGGCTGCCATCCGTGACCGTCGTGAGCAGCGTGCGCTGATCCAGGAGTTGTCTCGCCAACGAAACACGCTGGCACTGCTGACCTCGGGCAGCTTCGTGTTTCGAACCATTGATGAGGCACATAATCTGACGGCTTTGTTGTCTTCCATGTGCCCACAGCCAGAAAAGACTGCCTTGGGTCTGTCGGAACTGCTGATCAATGCGGTCGAACATGGAAATTTGGCGATCACCTATCAGGAGAAGTCGACCTTGATGCATGCCAACCGCTGGCGGCAAGAGGTGGATGCGCGATTGGCTCGACCGGAATATGCAGACAAACATGTGACTGTCGAGGTCGCCCGTAATGACGATGCATTGCACATCGTCATTACCGATCAGGGGCAAGGTTTCGACTGGCAGCCTTTTCTCGACTTTGCACCGGAACGGGCGTTCGATCCACATGGGAGAGGGATCTCCATGGCCCGGATGTTGAGTTTTGATGCGGTCGAATACCAAGGGGTAGGCAATCAAGTGAAAGCTACCGTCAAATTAGTGGCCAATCGTACCAATCAGCAGTAGGATATCCTATATAAAAGATGATTATCGTCATTGGCTTGTCGATAGTTATTTACATTCAAATAATCAATTTTAAGCATGTTTCTTGTCAGCGCAGCCCTGGGTGAGATGTGCTACCGCCCTAATATGGCAAGTTCATTGTTTCTGCATAAAGCTGGCTGTGCTGTGCCTAGGATGTAGCGGCGACAGTTGTGTTGTTCATTCCCAGGCATTCAGCCACCCGGTGGCGGTCACCCGCCCGCGTTTGATTGCTATGACCAGCTGATCGTGGCCACCACGCCACTGGTATAGCCAGTACTGGCCTGCAGGTGCGCCTTGCCACTCGGTATGGTCACGTATCTCAGGATAACGTGGGTGGTCAGCTTGTATGGTGTCGTCCGGCTTACCCATGAGCTGTCGCGTTTGTGTCGTATCCAATCGTTTCTGTAGCACATACCCAGCCAGTGTCTGCATGGCACGATGTTTTCGTCCCTGCCACTGATCGACGTCGGGTATCCAGTTTCCTCCGCTGAAGTGGCCTTGCACTGTACGCAGTTGACGAAAGTCTGCGGCAGTTTGTGCAATCGATTGGTCAGATGTGGCGCTGGCTGTCTGCCCGGTCATGACCAGCAACAGGCTGGCTGTGACAGCGGACTTCAACAGTGTGTTCAACCAGAAAGAGGAGGTGGTCATCCTAAGCAGTCCTTGTAGGGAAAGGTGGTGAAAGTATGGCCCGCGATCTGCTGGCTTCACAAGGGCACTGCAGTCGCTACGGAGTGCAATGTTGTTTTCTCGATCAACTAAGGAGATACGCATGAAAAGGGCTCTAACCCTATGCGGGTTCGTCATGTTTACGAACGTCGCGCTGGGACCGATTGCCGTTGCAGCGCCGAGTCATGGTCCGGAAACCCTCCAGCTGCTGGAGCAGGAGAAGGCAAACAACAACATCTACAAGGCTTATTTCCCGAGCCAGGAGATCGCGCGTAAGGCCGCCATCTCTTTTCATGAGCAGATGCTGGAGTCACATTACGATAAGGGTTACCTGATCCTGGAATTGGACCAGCAGGAGTTGGACAAGTTGTCCCAATTCGGTTTCCGGTTTGAACCGGCGACGGAGTTCATTGCCCAACGCAATCAGATTCTCGATCAACTGCAACAGATTCAGGCCAAGCGTCGTGCGATCGACCCGATGGCAGCGGATGTCGAGCTGACGGCCATCCCTGGCTACAGTTGCTACGAGACAGTGGAAGAGACCTATGCGGCTGCACAGGGGTTTACTGTCACCAAACCCAATCTGGCTACCTGGACGGATGTGGGTGATTCCTGGCAGAAAACCAAGGGCTTGGGTGGCTATGATATTCGTGTCCTGAAGCTGACCAACAAGCTGATCACCACCCCGAAACCGAAATTGTTCATCAATGCTGCCATTCATGCTCGTGAATACACCACGGCACCGTTGGTTCTATCATTTGCCCGCTGGCTGCTGGACGGTTATGGGGTCAATGCCGATGCAACCTGGATTCTGGACAACCATGAAGTACACCTGATGCTGCATACCAACCCGGATGGTCGCAAGAAAGCTGAAACAGGGTTGTCTTGGCGCAAGAACACCAATCAGGCCTATTGCGGCGCGGCCAGCAACAGTCGTGGTGCAGATTTGAACCGAAACTTCACTTATGGCTGGAACAGTACCAATGGGCAAGGCTCCAGCGGCAACCCATGCAATCTGACCTATCGGGGGCCGTCGGCCGGTTCCGAGCCGGAAATCAAGGCCATAGAAGGCTATGTACGGGCAATCTGGCCAGATCGTCGTGGGCCTAACCCGGGGGACCCGGCTCCTGCCGACACCAGTGGTATTCACCTGGATATTCACAGCTATAGCGAGCTGGTGCTATGGCCATGGGGCAATACCAACAATCCGGCACCTAATGGCAACGCCCTGCGTACACTGGGCCGCAAGTTTGCCTATTTCAATGGCTACACCCCGCAGCAGTCCATCGGGTTGTACCCGACCGATGGTACCAGTGACGGTGTCAGCTATGGCGAACTGGGTGTAGCAGCTTATACCTTCGAGTTGGGGACAGCATTTTTCCAGAGTTGCAGTACCTATAACTCGACCATCAAGCCCCGAAACTTGAATGCCCTGATTTATGCAGCCAAGGTGGTCCGTACTCCTTACATTACGCCGGGTGGCCCGGATGTGACCAGCATCAGCTTGGCTGGTACGGCTTCCACTACGGGGGTGACGGCAGGTACACCAGTACCATTGGCGGCGGTAGTGACGGATACACGCTTCAACAATAGCAATGGTGTCGAGCCTACACATAATGTTGCAGCGGCTGAGTACTATATTGATGTACCGCCCTGGAAGGCCGGAGTAGCATTGCCACTTGTTGCTACGGATGGTGTATTCGATGAAAAGTCGGAAGACATCAAGGGGGTGATCAATACGGCCGGCTTGTCGGTGGGCAAGCATCTGGTGTATGTCCGGTCGCGTGATACAACCGGTACCTGGGGGGCGGTGAGTGCAGCCTTCCTGGTCATCAAACCATAGCGCGATATCCTGTTTGGGACGAGTCACTTCAAGGTTGGTTGGTCTCGTCCCAATAACGTTGTCGAGTCTGCCGGTATCGCATGAGTTTGATGCCGGCAGGTCCGATTTCCAGTGAAATTGCGCCATCCAGATCGTTCCGGGCAATAATGCTATGGGCTTCGCGATAGCGGGACAGCACTTTTGCCGTCGGGTGACCAAAGCGGTTCTGATAGCCAGCACTGATGATGGCATAGCGTGGCGCTACCGCAGCAATGAAATCGGCTGTTGATGAGGTATTGCTGCCATGATGTGGTGCCGCGAGGATGGTGGACTGTAATGGCAGGCCGGATGTAACCAGACTCATTTCCCCTTGTCGTTCCAAGTCTCCGGTCAGCAAAACGCTGCCAAATGGCCCGGCAATACGTAGGACGCAACTTTTCTCATTGTCTTTGATGGTGATGTCCGCCGCGGTGGCTGGGTCCGGGGCCAATACCATGAAGGAAACGGCATCCCATTGCCATTGCAAGCCTTGCTGGCAGGGAATGAAGCGTTTGGCTTGATGAGCCAGGGTATGGCCGTCCGGTAGGCTGCCCAATAGCCATCCGGGTGGGTAAGCTTGCATGACGGAGTCGGCCCCGCCGGTGTGATCCAGATCATCATGACTGAGTACCATGCCATGAAGTTGCGATATACCAGCTGCCCGAAGCAGCGGTACGATCACCCGATTACCTGCATCTGGAATCACGACGCTATCTGACTTGATCGGTGCAGGTTGCGCCCCTTGCTTGTTGAAAAAACGTGTTTGAAAGCGTGGGCCCGTATCGTAAAGTAAATCATGTTTGGCAGTTTGTACCCATACCGCCAGGCCTTGCCCTACATCGATGAACATGATTCGAAAGCTTTCGGCTGCCGGCCTGATCGGTATTTGCGTCAGTAGGGGCAGCATCAGCAAGCTACCCTGCCAGCGATTTGGCCAGCCACGTGGTAACAGGCACCAAGCCAAGCCGGGTAGCGCCAGGCAAATGGCCCAAAGTGGCGGAATGGCTTGGTTCCACATGCTGCCTGGTAATTGTGCGAGCTCTGTCAGTGCTTGCATGCACGGCGTCAGCACCCAATGTGCGAGGGGTAGCAATGGCGTGATCAGGCTACCTAGGAGGGCCAAAGGGGTAATGACCATACTGACTAGGGGGATCGCAAAGGCATTGGCAATCGGGGAGAGCAAAGGTAGCTGTGCAAAATAACCCAGTAATGCCGGGGCCAGCCCCAAGGTCACGGCCCATTGAACGCGAGTCCATTCTTTCAGCCAATGTGGTCTGGCTAATCGATTGGCCGATACCCACACAATGAAGCCTACTGCGCCGAATGAAAGCCAAAATCCTGGGGCCAGTACTGCCCAAGGGTCTAGCAGCAGGCAGATCGAGAGGGCTAGCAGCCAGATCACACTGATCGGATAGGATCGACCACGCCACAACATGATGGCAGCGACCACCAGCATCCATAGCGTGCGTTGGGTTGGTACAGAAAACCCGCCCAGCAACGCATAAAACAATGCAGCGATCACGCCAGCCGCTATGGCAGCCTTACGGGCAGGCCAACTGCGTGATAATGGAGAGTGTCGCCACAGCTTGCCGACCAGTCCACCAACCAGACCGGCAATCAAGGTGATATGCAGACCGGAGATGGAGACCAGATGTGTGACACCGGTTCGATTGAAGATTTCCCATTGCGGTTGCGGAATGCTGCGTTGATCACCCATGACCAAGGCCACCAAGACCCCGGCGTAAGGGCGGGGGCCTAATGTAGTTTGCATACGGGTCCGCAGTGCCTGTCGCAGTTGATGAATCCAGATCATTGGTGAATTGGTGCCGTCTGGTAACTGTTGGTAGTGGCGTATGCTACCGGTGGCACGAATATGTTGTTCCAGCAGCCAGGCTTCAAAGTCAAAACCATGCGGATTGGCGTTGCCATGAGGACGCCGTAGCTTGACGCCAACCTGCCAGCGTTGCCCGGGCTCGAATCTGGGGAGCTCGGTTTCGTCACCATAAACCGATAGCTGCAGCCGGGCTGGAACAATCGCACCCTGAGTCAGAACCTGATCGGTACGCACTTGTAGTCTCAATCCACCTTGCGTGGTATCTGGCAGTGCCACTACTGTCACTTGCATTTCAATTGCCTTGCCTTCCCAATCGGCGGGCAAGTGATCAGCCATGCGCCAATGTGCCAGCGCGGCTGCCCAACAAAACCCCAGCAACACGCTGCTCAGTAACCAAGCCAGCCCGGGTAATCGACGGGATACCTGCATAATCAGCAACAGCAAAGGTGGTAGTGCCATGATGGCCCAGCGGCTTGGTAGTACGGCTTGCTGTTGCAACAGGACAATGCCAGTCAGCCCGCCTGTGACCAGCAACCAGAAATGCCAATAGTTTGGGGAGGTGACAAAGTGAGGAGAAGGCATGACCGTGTTCCAGATCAAGCAGGCCGCATTGGGATATGCTGATTAGGCAGTACCTGGAAGCTGTTCAAGGTCAATGATGAGCGGTCACCAGTAAGGTGAGCTCAGCGCAAAAAACTGGAATGTATGTGTGACGCACGAGGATGTTGAGCAGCACATGAGCCCCGATAGCGGTTGCGCAATAAGACATCGAACAGGTTCTTAAGCATAGTCTGCATTTGATCGACTATCATCCCGATATGATTACGGACCTGACTGTATGCTCTTGACCCCACCACAGCGGATGGCGCTGTTATCGATCCTGGCCGCATTGATCACCTTGGCACTGAAATTCACGGCTTATCTCGCTACTGGGTCCGTCAGTTTGTATTCAGATGCCATGGAATCCTTTGTGAATCTGGCTGCGGCGGTCGTGGCACTGATCGTGTTGACTGTGGTGGCTATCCCTGCGGATGAGGGACATCCCTATGGGCATGACAAGGCAGAATATTTCTCCAGTGGGGTTGAGGGGGGACTGATACTGTTGGCTGCGGTAACCATTATCTATGAAGCGATCCGACGGCTATGGCATCCGACGCCGGTAACCGATCTGGGGACGGGGCTGGTTATTTCGGTGTTGGCGTCGGGTGTGAATGGTGTAGTGGCTTGGCTGCTGCTACGGGCCGCGCGTCGCCATGACAGCATTACGCTGGAAGCCGATGCCAAGCATTTGTTGACCGATGTCTGGACATCGATTGGTGTGGTGGCTGGGCTGGCGATTTTGCTGTTTGCACCACCCAGTTGGTTGATTCTGGACCCGATCATCGCCATTTTGGTGGCTTTGAACATCATTCTGACCGGGGTGGATTTATTGCGTCGCTCAATGAATGGTTTGATGGATGCGACGTTGCCTGCTGACGAACTGTCGCAGATACGTGCTTTACTGGAGGCTGCCATGCCTGTCGAATCCAGCTATACAGACCTAAAGACCCGCAAGGCCGGTGCTCGCCGTTTTATCGATTTCAAGTTACGGGTACCGGGCAATGTCCCGGTGAGTGTCGCGCATGGCTGGTGCGACCAATTAGAGAACGAGCTGGCAAAGGCCCTGTCCAATGTGGTCGTCACCATTCATGTCGAACCCAAGTAGCGTGATCAGCTGGCCAACGCTGCTTGCTGCAAGGCAATCAGTTCGCGAATACCATTATCGGCCAGTGCCAGCATGGCGTTCATTTCATCCCGGTTGAATGGTTCGCCCTCAGCTGTGCCTTGTACCTCGACAAAACGGCCATCACCGGTCATCACTACATTCATATCGGTTTCACAATCGGAATCTTCGATGTAATCCAGATCCAGCACAGGTTTACCTTGGTAAATGCCGACTGAGACTGCAGCCACGTGATCTCGAATCGGTGATTGCGTCAGCTTGCCTGCCGCGATCAGCTTGTTGATGGCATCCTGTGCGGCGACAAAGGCACCAGTAATACTGGCAGTACGGGTACCGCCATCAGCCTGGATGACATCGCAGTCGATCTGCAAAGTCCGTGCCCCGAGCTTCTCCAGATCCACGACCGCTCGCAAGGCACGCCCAATCAAGCGTTGAATTTCCTGAGTACGGCCAGTCTGCTTGCCGCTGCTGGCCTCGCGCTTCATGCGGCTATTGGTGGAGCGGGGTAGCATGCCGTATTCGGCGGTCATCCAGCCCTGATTCTTGTCACGCAAAAATGGCGGGACGCTTTCTTCCACGCTGACTGTGCAGATGACCTTGGTGTCGCCAAATTCAACCAGTACCGAACCTTCGGCATGTTTTGTGTAATGACGAGTGATACGGACTGGGCGGAGTTGATGGGGTTCACGGTTGCTGGGGCGCATCTTGAAAGCCTCAAAGGTGGTAAAGGCGCATTATCGGCGAAAATAGACATGACGTGCAGCTTGGTCAACGCTTTGTCGCTGAAAGCACAACGCCCCATCAAGGGGCGTTGTAAGGTGAACATCAGGCTGGGATTACTTGGAATACTTGGCGATTGTTGCCTTGATCTCTTCAATTGCAGCTTCAATGTCCATTTCCGACACACCCTTGTCATCCTTCAGGGTTCGGTCGGCATCCAGTTCCTTCACGCGAGTGGTGAATCCATCCAGTGGCAAGGTCTTGGTATGAACGGCATTCTTGGTGTCGGCGACGGTGTCTTCTTCAAGCCAGGTAATGCCAAGTACCGACAGGTTGTCGCCATGTTTGCCACCTCGCATTTCGGCGCGATCCATCAATTGTGGCAGTGCATACAAAACGGGATAATTGCCGAAAAATGCACACATTTCATCTGCTGGCAAAGGGCCCCAGAAGCCATCGGTACACAGGACAAGCGAGTCACCTTCATTCAATGGTACTTTGCCGCCAAACTCTATTTCCGGTGGGATCATGCCGCCAAGACAGCTGTAGATCTTGTTGCGTTCGGGATGACGCATGGCTTCGGCCTCTGTCAGCAGGCCGTTTTCCACCATCTGCTGAACCTTGGAATGATCACGGGTATGGCTCAGGATTTTGCCATCCCGGAAGTGATACAACCTGGAGTCACCGGCATGTGCCCAATAGGCGGTACTGTCTTGTACCAAGCAGGCAATACAGGTGGTACGAGGTGTTTCCAGCAGATTGTGGTTGGTCGAGTAATTCAGGATGGCGTCATGGGCCTTGGTCAGCGCTTCCTGCAAAAAGGCCAATGGGGCCGGTACCACCGGCCGTGCCCTTTTCTGAAACAATTCGGCCAGGAGTTCGATGGTGATCTGCGATGCCACCTCACCATGCAAGTGGCCCCCCATCCCGTCTGCGACAACCAATAACAACGCATCCCGACTATAAGAATAGCCGATGCGATCCTGGTTATACTTGCGCGCGCCGCGCCGGCTTTCCTGATAGATCGAGAACTTCATTTCAATTGAGTAATATGTTGTTTGGATAAGTATAGCTGCTTTCCGTTGGGCATGAAACGCTGTTAACCGTTAAATGGCATAACAGTCGTCAGGTCTTGCGGATGCGGGCCAATGTCATCTTCAGATTGTTCAAAATCCCGGCTTTCGGGGGCTCCTGGTGTTGTTGTGGCTTGAATGACAAGGCCTTCTGCAGCGCATGTACGCTTTGTGGACGGTCAAGATGGTTAAGGTGCAGACACCAGTCGACAATATCCAGCAGCTCGTCACTATATTTGCCTTTCCATAACTTTTTGGCCGATACCAGTTTGTCTTCTTCGACACGGGAATCGGCTGCCTGAGGGGCGAACCCAGCCATGCAGGCAAAAATGCTGGCGCCTACCGCGTAAATGTCCGTCCATGGACCCAGATTCTCGCGATTCTTGTACTGCTCGGGCGCTGCAAAACCGGGGGTATACATCGGCGTGAAGCGTTTGACTTCATTGGACAGGGTCTGGCGTGCTGAACCGAAATCCAATAGGACAGGGCTGCCGTCACGGCGGATGTAGATGTTTGCCGGTTTGATATCCAAGTGTAGCAATTTGTTGAGATGCACTTCGCGCAGGCCATTCAACATGTGATAGAACACATGGCGGATAATGTCCTCACGAACCGACTGGTGTAACTGGATTTCCCGCTGCAACGTTCGGCCACGCTCGTATTCCATCACCATGTAAACCGTTTCGTTGGCACGGAAAAAATTCAATACCCGTACGACATTAGGGTGCTGAATATGTGCCAGCGTCTTGCCTTCCTCAAAAAAACACTTCAGGCCAAAGCGAAATGTAGCGAGCTTATCGGGGTCAGTCGCTACAATTTTGTCACCATCGGTACGTAGCACCAGTGAGCTGGGCAGGTACTCCTTGATCGCGACTGGGCGGTCGTTCTCGTCATGAGCAAGATAAACCAAGCTGAAACCACCGGCTGAGAGCTGCTTGACGATGGTGTAATTCAGCAACTGATAGCCGCGGGGTAGGGGCCGGTTGGATTGATTAGCCATCGCTGATATTTGTATATGGTATAGTTCTAAAAAACCAGACAGTCATTTTCTCGGCTCTCTGCTTCGAAGTAAAGATACTAAAGTTAAGAAACCGCTAATATTTCTACCGACTGTTTTGTCGGGACGGCCTAATGATTGGAGCAACTACATGATTTTTAGCATGACAGGCTTTGCAAATGCCAGCCGTGAACTCGGCGGCGTGTCGCTTACCCTCGATTTGCGGGCCGTCAACCATCGTTATCTTGAAGCCCAGTTCCGCATGCCTGACGAGCTGCGGATCATCGAACCGCAAATGCGGGAACAGATATCTGGCCGCTTGTCGCGAGGCAAGGTGGATTGTCGCATTCAGTTGAATGTACAAACCGGAGCCCAGACGACATTGTCACTGAACCAGGTCATGCTGGAACAATTGGCTGCACTGACCAAGCAGGTTCGCCAGGTTTTTCCGGATTCCGGCGATCTGAAAATGGGTGAGCTGTTACGCTGGCCTGGGGTGCTGGAAACCCAGGATGTACCGGCAGAATTGCTGCAGCAGACCGTGCTCGAAATGTTGGCCCAGGCGTTGGAGGATTTTACTGCCAGTCGTCGTCGCGAGGGTGGCAAGCTGGCCGAGATGATTTTGCAACGAGTAGATCGGATTGAGGTGCTGGTCACGGAAGTTGAACCCAAGATACCAGCCTTGTTGGCTGCCTATCAGGAAAAGATAAGCCTGCGCCTGAAAGAAGCAATGGTCAATGGTGAAGATGATCGCATTCGCCAGGAATTTGCCCTTTTTGCGCAAAAAATTGATGTGGACGAAGAGATCTCCCGACTACGCACGCACCTGGGTGAGCTGCGACGCATTCTGAAAGCTGGCGGTACGGTGGGTAAACGTCTGGATTTTCTGATGCAGGAACTGAATCGCGAAGCCAATACACTTGGCTCGAAATCCGTGTCAGCAGAAGTGTCGCAAACGTCGATGGAGCTGAAAGTGTTGATCGAGCAGATGCGCGAACAGATTCAGAATATCGAATGATCGTAACGGGTTCATCATGCGTGCTGGCTGTTTCATCTGTTGGTTGGATGCATGTTCCTGTGCGGTGACATGGTGGCTTTGAGTACCGACAGCGCGGGTTTGTGATACATTGAATTATTGAAGACATCAGGAATGCCAAGCCATTCCGCCACGAAATCCACTATGCAACAAGGTACAATTTTTATCGTTGTGGCACCTTCCGGTGCTGGTAAGACCACTTTGGTCAATGCGTTGCTGGATGCTGATCCGCACGTGAAGTTGTCTGTTTCCTACACTACTCGTACACCCCGCGAGGGGGAGGTGAACGGACAGCACTACCATTTTGTCTCACGAGACGTGTTTCAGGCAATGACCAACCAAGGCGAATTCCTGGAAAGCGCCGAGGTCTATGGTAATTATTACGGTACTTCGCAGCGCTGGATTGCCGAACAATTGGCAATGGGTAACGATATTCTGCTTGAGATCGACTGGCAGGGCGCGCTGCAGGTACGCAAGTTATTCGAAGATGCCGTTGGTATCTTCATACTGCCACCGTCGCTGACGGCACTGGAGAGCCGTTTACGTGGGCGTGGCAAGGATTCGGAAGAAACCATCCAGCGCCGCTTGGCGGCGGCGCGTGACGATATCTCTCATGTCGATGAGTTTGACTATGTGGTGGTGAACGAGTCGCTGGATGTGGCTTTGGCTGATTTGATAGCTATTGTTCACGCGCAACGTCTGCGTCTGCTGAATCAGGTAGCGCGCTACAGTGCACTGTTTACACAATTGAAGGGTGGCTCGTTTTAACTGACGGGCAAATGTTTCATTCACCTGTTTCAATCGCATTTTCCTTTGTAACCTTATTGTTTCTATTCAGGAATAAATCATGGCCCGAATTACTGTTGATGATTGCTTACACAAGATTTCCAACCGCTTTGATCTGACGCTGGCGGCAACTTATCGTGCCCGTCAGCTTGCCAATGGTGCGACACCATTTGTTGAGCCGGGTCGCGACAAGGTGACTGTGTTGGCACTACGTGAAATCGCTGCTGGGCATGTCGGTTCGGAGATCATGAACCGCGGTCAAGCCTGATTGTATTGTTGAATAGCGGAGTGGAGCATGCTGGGTGCGCAATCGACGATCCCGTCCAAACGCCCCTCGGTTGGCAATCCCGACCTGGATCCGCTATTGCCTGAAGCCCAGGCCCTGTTGGCCAAGGTTTCAGGTTATCTGAAGCCAGATGAGGTCACCTTGCTTGAGGTGGCCTATCGCTTTGCAGCCAAGGCCCATACTGGCCAATTCCGCAAGAGCGGTGAACCTTACATTACTCACCCGATCGCTGTTGCTGGCATCTTGTCGGAATGGTTTCTGGATTCCCAGGCGTTGTGTGCAGCCTTGATGCACGACGTGATGGAGGATACCGGCGTCACCAAGTTGGAGATTGCCGAACATTTTGGCCGCCCGGTGGCGGATTTGGTGGATGGCCTGTCGAAGTTGGAACGGCTGGAATTCCAGACCAAAGAAGACGCGCAGGCAGAGAATTTCCGCAAGATGTTGCTGGCCATGGCGCGAGATATCCGCGTCATTCTGATCAAGCTGGCCGATCGCCTGCACAATATGCGCACGCTGGATTCGATGAATCCGGACAAACAAAAGCGTATCGCTCGCGAAACGATGGAGATCTATGCGCCCATCGCTAACCGCATTGGTCTGAATAGCGTCTATCAAGAGCTGGAAGATCTCAGTTTCCGCTACGTGCACCCGCACCGTTATACAGTGTTATCGAAGGCGATGCGCGCGGCACGTGGCAATCGCCGTGAAGTGGTGACCAAGATTGCCGATGCGGTTCGCAATAAATTGGCGGATGCTGGTTTGGAAGCGAATATCTCGGGCCGGGAAAAGCATTTGTTCTCGATTTACCAGAAAATGCAGGAAAAGCACCTGACCTTCTCAGAAGTGCTGGATATCTATGGCTTCAGGGTCATTGTCAAAGATGTGCCTTCCTGTTATCTGGCGCTTGGAGCGTTGCATGGTCTTTATAAGCCGATTCCTGGTAAGTTCAAGGATTACATTGCCATTCCGAAAGCCAATGGATATCAGAGCTTGCATACCACGCTGTTTGGTCCTTACGGTACCCCGGTCGAGATCCAGATCCGCACGCAGGAAATGCACAAGTTGGCTGAAGCCGGTGTCGCTTCACACTGGATCTATAAATCCGGCAATGTCAGCATCAATGAGGTACAGCAAAAGACTCATCAATGGCTGAAAAGCTTGCTGGAGATTCAGTCGGAAAGCGGCGACTCGGTTGAGTTTCTTGAGCACATCAAGGTCGATCTGTTTCCGGACGAAGTTTATGTATTTACGCCCAAAGGCAAGATCATGGCTATGCCGCAAGGGGCAACTGCAGTTGATTTCGCATATGCAGTACATACCGATATTGGTAATCGCTGCATTGCGGCCAAGATCAATTACGAGTTGATGCCATTGCGTACCATTCTGCGCAACGGTGATCGCGTTGAAATTATTACTGCCAGCACGGCAAGGCCCAATCCATCCTGGCTCAATTTTGTGGCTACAGGCAAGGCGCGCTCTCATATTCGGCATTTCCTGAAGACCATGCGTTATGAGGAATCGGTTGCACTGGGTGAGCGTTTGTTGAATCAGTCGCTACATGCCTTGAAAACCGAGCATGTGGAAGTTGACGATGTGTTGTGGGAAAGATTCCTGAAGGAGTCAGGTGATCGCTCCCGGCAGGAAATCCTGTCGGATATTGGCCTGGGCAAGCGATTGCCAGTGGTGGTCGCGCGGCGATTGCTGCAGATATCCGGCCAAATGCCGAATGAGGAGCAAAAGCCTGATCCGATTACCATTTATGGTACGGAGGGCATGGCTGTGCAGTTTGCGCCGTGTTGCAATCCGATTCCGGGTGACCCGATTATTGGTGTCGTCAAGAAGGGGCAAGGGTTGGTGGTGCATACCCATGATTGCCCGGTATTGCAGAAGAGCCGTCCCGATCCCGACAAGATGCTGGATGTGCAATGGGATCCGGCGGTCAAGCGCATGTTTGATGTGGCTGTCAAAGTGTTGGCGGTACATGAGCGAGGTGCACTCGCGCAGATTGCCTCCACTATTGCTGACGAACATGCCAATATTCAGAATGTGCACATGGAAGATGAACCCAACCAGAGTGCGTATACCACGCTGAATTTCACTTTGCAGGTCGAGCATCGGCAGCATTTGGCGAAGGTGATGAAAGCGTTGCGTCAACTTCAGGTGGTGGTGCGTATCAATCGGATGCGGGCCACATCAGCTTGACCGCCCCCAGGTGGTACAATGGCGACCTTTTTCTTGCTTGATAGTGTGAAGACCGTGATTGAAGTCATGATTAATGGCAAGTCGCGCCAGTTTACAGCCGCTATGCCGATCTCGGCAGTGCTGGCAGTGCTGGAGCTGACAGGAAAACGTGTTGCAGTAGAACGCAATGGCGATATTGTGCCACGTAGCCAATTTGATTCTGTTGCCATCGCTCATGGCGACACGCTGGAAATCGTGGTGGCAGTAGGGGGCGGCTGATTTACGTGGCTTGTCACATGTCCTTCGTTGTATCTCTCTGAATTCTTCTAACCGCTTATTTTGTTCAGGCATATCCCATGGACACTCTCAATATTGCAGGCAAGGCCTATTCTTCCCGTTTGCTGGTCGGGACTGGCAAGTACAAGGATTTCGACGAAACCCATGCTGCCATTGAAGCCAGTGGCGCAGATATCGTTACGGTTGCCATTCGTCGCGTGAATATCGGACAAGACCCCGGCCAGCCCAATCTGCTGGATGCGGTGCCACCGTCGAAATACACCATTCTGCCCAATACTGCGGGTTGCTATAACGCTGACGATGCGGTGCGCACATTGCGCTTGGCCCGTGAGCTGCTGGACGGCCATAAACTGGTCAAATTGGAGGTGTTGGGGGATCCCGCCACCTTGTTTCCGAACGTGATGGAAACGTTGAAAGCAGCGGAAACGTTGGTGCGTGATGGCTTTGACGTGATGGTTTATACCTCGGACGACCCGATCATTGCCAAGCAATTGGAAGACATAGGTTGTTGTGCCATCATGCCGTTGGCGAGCCTGATCGGATCTGGCATGGGAATTCTCAATCCGTGGAATCTGCGTCTGATCATCGAACAGAGTAAAGTGCCAGTCCTGGTGGATGCGGGTGTAGGAACGGCATCTGACGCGGCGATTGCGATGGAGCTGGGTTGCGACGGTGTGCTGATGAATACCGCGATTGCTCATGCCAAGCAGCCAGTGCTGATGGCCAGTGCTATGAAAAAAGCGGTCGAGGCTGGCCGTGAGGCGTTTCTGGCTGGTCGTATGCCGAAAAAGCTCTATAGTGCAGATCCGAGTTCGCCAATGAGTGGCTTGATCGGGAAGCCCTGATTTTTCTCAATTTTCATTAAGTTGGCAGGATATTTGTCCTGCTGCATATTCCTGTAGTGACCACTATCATGTCCGACGACGTTTACACCAATCCAGAAGACCTGAAACTCCGGCCTATTCGCAGCTTTGTATTGCGCCAGGGGCATTTGTCCGCCGCTCAGGAGCGGGCCATTGAAGCTGGTATGCCCAAGTGGGGGGTGCCATATCAGCCTGTTTTTTTGGATTTGAATATGGTTTTTGGCCGGCCGGCGCCCAAAGTGCTGGAAATTGGCTTCGGGATGGGTGGGGCAACGGCTGATATTGCCCAAGTCATGCCAGAGGTGGATTTTCTGGGTATCGAAGTGCATGGTCCTGGTGTCGGGAACATGTTGAAGTTGATTGCCGAGCGCGGCATTCAGAACATCCGTGTCATGCGTCACGATGCTGTAGAAGTGGTCGACAATATGTTGGCTGATGGTTGCCTGGATGGTTTTCATCTGTTCTTTCCAGATCCATGGCATAAAAAGCGGCATAACAAGCGCCGTTTGGTACAGCCGGCTTTTGTAGAGCGGATTGTCAGGAAGCTCAAGTCAGGCGCCTACATTCATATGGCAACCGATTGGGAGGACTATGCCAATCAGATGCTGGAAGTGCTGACGGCTAACCCGGATCTGATCAATACGGCCGAAAGTTTTGCGGAGAAACCTGCCTATCGTCCACAGACCAAATTCGAGCATCGTGGTCTGAAGTTGGGCCATGGCGTGTGGGATCTGGTGTTTCGCCGCCGCTGACTTATCATGGCCTTTTCACCAGAGTTACTGGGGTATATCGTCGATAATTTGGCAAGTGAAGGGTATAGCATTGTCCCTGATGCAATGCCCGCGTATGAAGTGGCCGCTTTGGCAGCCGATTGTCGACAAGGGTGGCAGGCAGGCCGATTTCATGCGGCAGCCGTCGGGCGAGGGGATGCGCAGCAGGTTGTGACCGACATTCGTGCTGACCACGTTTGCTGGGTGAATGAGCAGCACGTTACACCACCCCAGGCAGCTTATCTGATACAGATGGAGGGGTTGCGTCAGGCATTGAATGCGGGGTTGTATCTGGGCTTGTTCGAATTGGAGACGCATTTTGCCTTGTATCCACCCGGGGCATTTTACAAGCGCCATGTCGATAACTTCCGTGGGACCGGGCAACGACTGGTAACCACCATCCTGTATCTCAATGCTGATTGGCAGTTTGGTGATGGGGGGGAGTTGCGCATTTATCTGGATGAGCAGAATGACAGCCGTTACATCGACGTTGAACCTCGCGCCGGTACCTTGGTGACCTTTCTGGCCGCCGATTTTTTTCACGAAGTGTTACCTGCATATCAGCCGAGGATGAGCTTGACGGGGTGGTTCCGTAAACGGACAGGTGCTTGATCGAAAAAGCAGGGTTGCCCCCGTGTTTGTGCCTGGAATCGGTTCATACTGTGAGTAAAGGCAACATCGAGATCTACCGCGGTGGCTGGTGTCAGCTGGCATTCAATTTTTCTTGAATGAAATGCGTCTTCCGGGTGAAGGTCAGGATGGATTCAACATGCAGATGTCCTGTTCATGTCGTTCGCTGATGAAGGCATAAGTATTCTTGCCACTTTGTTTCGCTTTATACATGGCCAGATCGACGGCCTTATGGAGCGGTTCGACTTCGCTGCCATCCAGTGGGAATAATGCAATACCGATGCTGGCACCTAGCGTGATGGGTACACCGGCAAAATCGACGGGCAAATTGACCCGATCAATCAAGCGTTTTGCCAGCATGGCGATATCGTCCTGCTTGTCGGTTTGTTCAAGCAGAATCGCGAACTTGTCATGGCCAATACGGGCAACGGTGTCGGTTTTGCGCAAGGCAGTCAGCAAGCGGCCACCAATCTCTCGCAAGGCCAGCTCCGTAGCTTCATCGCCAAAACGGTCATGAATATGCTTGAAACCGTCTAGATCCAGCAACAATAAAGCCAGCTTGAACAAATCACGACGAGCTCGATAGATGGCATGGGTTAAGCGGTCGTCGAATAAAAACCGATTGGGCAGGCCGGTAACTGGGTCCAGTCCGCCATGGGCGCGATCAGCAACCAATGTAGCACTGCGGCCCATGCGCGGTCGGGCGGTATACAGCCACTGGGCTTTCGCGATCAACAGTTCATTGAGGATGGGCTTGACGAGTACATCATCGCAGCCTGCCGCAACCAATCTGCTCAATCCCGCCTCATCGTTTGCCAAGCCGGTGACCAATGGCTGCAGGTGGCTGGGGGTGGGGCGCATGGCGTCGATTGTGCTGGCCAAGTCGTCGCCAGTCAAATCACCATCGACCAGAATCAGGTCGGGAATCAGCTCCTCCGCAATGGTAATGGCGTGTGTGCTGTCGTCCGTGTGGCGGACATGATGGCCATGCGGTGTCAGCAGGCTGACAAGAGGTTGGGCATCTGCCTGGCTGGCCAGGATCAGAACGGACAAGTGTGCTGTGTGGGAAGAGATGAACATGGCATGCAAACCGAATGAACAATGTGCTGGTGCCATTATAGGCGTGCTTTTGCAAAATAGTGCTGTGGGATAGCACTGGCTTTGCTTTGGTCGGTATGTCAGTGACTGTATGGGCTTGGTAAATGTCCGAATTTGCTGCAATATGCGCGATGACCGCTATGGCAGCGGCGGGTGATGGTCAATGATGATCACGCCCGAGCAGTTTATTTGTTGAAAATCAGGAGCGAAATACCATGGCAATGGATGTGATTGACTATCAGGTGTTCGGCGATGACATGCAATATGTCGAGGTGGAGCTGGACCCGGGCGAGGCGGCGATTGGAGAGCCTGGCGTCATGATGTACATGGAAGACGGTATCGAGATGGATACCATCTTTGGTGATGGTTCTGCCCAGCAATCGGGTTTCATGGGCAAATTACTGGGTGCGGGCAAGCGTCTGTTGACGGGTGAGTCGTTGTTCACCACTGTATTCCACAACGAAGGTCAGGCCAAGCGTCGGGTCGCGTTCGCAGCGCCTTACCCTGGTAAGATCATCCCGGTTCATCTGCCGGATGTGGGCGGTACGTTGATCTGCCAGAAAGATTCATTCCTGTGTGCAGCCAAAGGCGTATCGATGGGTATTGCATTCCAGCGCAAGCTGGGTGCAGGCCTGTTTGGTGGCGAGGGCTTCATCATGCAGAAACTGGAAGGCGATGGACTGGCATTCGTCCATGCTGGTGGTACGATTTGCGAGCGTCAACTGGCGCCTGGCGAGCGTTTGCGTATCGATACTGGTTGTGTCGTCGCATTTCAGCCAACCGTGGATTTTGACATTCAATTTGTCGGCAAGATCAAGAGTGCCTTGTTTGGTGGTGAAGGTATGTTCTTCGCGACGTTGACTGGTCCGGGTAAGGTGTGGCTGCAATCGCTACCGCTATCAAAGTTGGCGAACCGGATTGTCATGGCTGCTCCTGCAGCTGGTGGCACCAGTCAGGAGCAAGGCTCGGTGCTGGGTGGTGGCGTATTGGGTGGTATTTTTGGAGGGGACGACAACTGATTGATGGTTGTCGGAATACCCCAGATGTATGCAAAAGCGGGTGCAGATGTACCCGCTTTTTGTTGTCTGAATGTTGGCAAGTTGGTGGAGGAAAGTACCGCCATGTCGTCGAAAACATGTAGTGCATTGGTGTTCGGCCCCGGATTGCCGGCGGGTGGCGCCCGCATGGCGCTGATAGTCAATCAAACTCACTTGCTGTTACCGGAAATGTCGCCGGTACCCTGGGCGATAGTCACCCTGAAGATTGCAGGGTTTCATCTTGAGGCTTGGCAATTCTCATGGAAGCAGGGCGAGAAAAATTGGGTAGTGCACCTGGATGATCCGCAGCTTTTGGCGGAATTGTGTCATGCACCGCCAGTTGGCTTGCAAGCACAAGTGACGGCAATGACCAGGGTACAGCGACATCGTCGACGCATGACAGGGGTTGCTTGGGCATTGGCTGGGTTGATCGTGTTGCTCCCATTATTATTGCTGGCGACATTCATTTGGCAGTCCGAGCGGATTGCTGGATGGGTGGCAGACCAGATCCCTGTCGAGCGTGAAATGCAGTTGGGCGAAGCGATCTTTGCTGTGCATCGGCCGACATTGACGCTGATTGAGCAAGGGCCTGCTGTGGCTGTAGTGCAGGCTATAGGGCAGCGCCTGTCTGCGGGCTCAGCGTATCGCTATCGCTTTCTGGTGGCGGATTCGAAAGAGGTCAATGCCTTCGCGGTACCCGGTGGTACGATTGTCGTGTATGCCGGTTTGCTGGCCAAGGCGGAATCGGCCGAAGAATTGGCTGGTGTGTTGGCACATGAAGTACAACACATTGAACGTCGGCATTCGCTACGCGCGATGGTACATCAATTAGGCATTACAACATTGCTGTCAGCTGCTATCGGAGATTGGAGTGGCGCGGTGGTCACCGAGGCGGCGGGTAGTTTGGCGCAGCTGGGTTTTGGTCGCGATCAGGAGCATGAAGCGGATCGCTACGGGTTGGAGGCCTTGCAACGTGCCGGGATTGCACCACATGGCATGCTGAGTTTTTTCCGGAAGCTGAGCCAAGCGGAAAGCGGCATGCCAGCACTGTTGTCCAGTCACCCGGCAAGTGAGGAGCGTTTCAAGATGCTGGATCGCCTGTTGGCAGAAAAAGGGGTGTGGCACAGTCAGCCTTTACCCTATGATTGGCATACCATCAAACAGTCATTACCCAACTCATGAACTTACCTGATCACGAACTTTCAATGTCGGTGTTGATGACGCCAGATATGGCCAATTTTTCCGGCAATGTGCATGGCGGTACCATCTTGAAACTGCTGGATCAGGTGGCATATGCCTGCGCAAGCCGCTACTCAGGCTGTTATGTGGTGACGTTGTCGGTGGATCAGGTGATGTTCCGGCAACCCATCCATGTCGGTGAGCTGGTCACTTTTCTGGCCTCGATCAATTATGCGGGTACCACCTCAATGGAGGTCGGTATCAAGGTGATTGCCGAGCACATCCAGGCGCATAGTGTACGTCATACCAATAGTTGCTATTTCACCATGGTGGCGGTTGACGGTAATGGTAAGCCGATGGCTGTGCCACAATTGTCGCTGACGTCTCCAGATCAGGTGCGTCGTTTTGAGGCAGCTAAAATTCGAAAGCAGCTGCGACAGGGTCTGGAGCAGCAGTATCGGGCAATTCGGCAGTCCTGATCTGCCTCTGGTTTTTCAGCCGCTTTTCCCAAAAACCATGCCGGAAGCGTACGTCGCTGGGCATGGTCTTATCCATCAACAGGGTAGATAGAATCAGCTCGGGCGGCACAGCTCGCCTACATAAACACCCCAGTTGCCGATGTAATTGCCAAAGGCGTAGATGTAGCCTGACGCACCTTTGAATTTACCAGTTCCGCCAACCAGCAGGATCTGCTCGGTCGAGCCTTTTGCGCCGGTTACGCCTGCATCAGCACCATACAGGGCACTATCCCCAGATTTGATGATCGTACGGCCCGTAATGAAACGACGGGTATAAGGTACGGCGCTGCCATCGGGAACGGGGGGGACTTGTTGTTCATTAGCCGAGCCAGGTGTCATGGTGTGATTCTGGTCAGCGCCGAATACCGTTTCTGCGGTCAACCCGGAAAAACCATTGCCGAGCCCGGTCACTGTGGTCTTGAAGCAGGTACCTGGTGCGCGCAGAAAGGCGTGACCTGGATACTCTTCAGCCACTTTACAAGTGGTGTCGAGGTCAAGACGGACAGCACCTACCAAGGACTGGCAACGATCAGCAGCCTGAACAGACGCTGCCGAAGCTACGAGAGTGAAGGCGGTAATCAGTTGGCGATGAACTTTCTTCATTTTGTCTACCTCTGCAAGGACGTGAAAACCAAACGCGTTTAAGCAAATTTAATGCCATTAAATTTTTTATCTATATAAACAATGGAATGCGAAATGCGTAAACGAAGAGTATGACATCATTGTAAAAAATGCCGACATGGCAATCATAAATGCCCGTACAGTCTAGCGTACAAAGGAGATTCTGTTTAATACATGTTTAGTTTGTAATGAATTATAGTTTCGAATATAAGAAATTTTTTATTGTCATATGTTATGTTTCGTGCTCAATTGCACTGATTTAAGCTGGAATAATGAAGTAGGGTCATTTATGAGAATTCAATGTGCCATGAATGATGTAGCGTCAATCTAATTGCCATTGTATTAGAATGAAACAATGTCACAAGCTGGCTTGTGTTTTGGTTAGGTGTATTGCAAATTGGATAAATAATAAAAATGTTTTTAAAAATAACATAAATTTTTATGGATTAAATGAGATTGCTGAGGGCGTTGACAGTCAGAGGGTGACGAATCCCGCCGGTCGTGGCCAGAGCGGTTCGTCAGGGTAAGGCGTCATGCCACAGCGGTAGTAGGGCTTGACCTACGGGATGGAAAGATCGATTGAAAGACGATGAATGCGGGTGAGCATGGCTACTGCAAGCCATTGTTGCCGGGGTGTGGTCAGCAATGGCTTAACGGGTTGGTGATCAATTGGGTGGCCACAAATTGCTGTGATTACGCCATTCAGCTAGCATCTGGTTGATTGGCGGGTGCCGCTGCGGAGAAAGCGGGCAGGGTCTGGCAATAGGTGGCGATCCGCGCGATGGTGGGGTAGGGGGCCAGATCCACGCCGAAACGCTGTGCATTGAACACCTGCGGGATCAGGCAGATGTCTGCCAGGGTGGGGGTATCGCCATGGCAACATAAGCCGGTCAGTGATGAATTAGCCAATTGGGTTTCCAGTGCTGCGAAACCAAGCTTGACCCAGTGGCGATACCACTCATTCTTCGCTTCCTCGTTAACCCCCAGTGGGCCGCTCAGATACTGCAGTACGCGCAGGTTGTTGACTGGGTGGACATCGCAGGCAATGCCCAGCGCAATACTGCGAACACGCGCACGGCCGACGGCATCGGCTGGCAGTAGCGGGTGGTTGGGGTAGGCATCGTCGAGGTATTCGCAGATGGCGATGGACTGGGTAATCACATGGCTTTGATCCACCAGGGTGGGGATCAATTCTGCCGGATTAAGCTGTTTATAGGTATCGCTATGCTGTTCACCGCCATTGTTCAGCAGGTGGATAAAATGTGGTGTGTACGCCAAGCCTTTCAGATTCAATGCAATACGGACGCGAAAGGCGGCAGAGGAGCGGAAGTAGGTATAGAGTTCCATGGCTGGCATGTTCCGATGGCTGTAAGGTAATGCTGTCAAATGACAATGCCGGCGAATGGCCGGCATATCAGGATTGCACCCTGTCCTTAAACAGGTACAGGATGGAGTAAGCCGCAACGCCCAAGGTTACGGTTGGTGTCGATCACAGTGCAATGCATTGGCACGGGGCGATGATCATTTGCTCGAATAAGGTGTGACCACTTGATCAATTGCGCCAAATATTGATTGACCGTCACGATCCAGCATTTCAATCCGGACTCGTTCACCATATTGCAGAAATGGCGTTTTCGGTTGGCCTTCTGCCAGGATTTCCAGCATACGGCGTTCCACCAGGCAGGCGCTGCCACGGCTGCGATCCACGTTGGAGATGGTGCCGGAGCCAACGATGGAGCCGGCAACCAGCTCGCGGGTTTTGGCAACGTGAGCAATCAACTGCGCAAAGTCGAACACCATGTCAGTGCCGCAGTCAGGTGTGCCAAACAATTGTTCGCGAACATGAACAGTCAATGGCAGGGTGACTTTGCGGCCAGTCCAGTCACGTCCTAATTCATCCGGTGTGACGGCAACTGGCGAGAATGCGGTAGCCGGCTTGCTTTGGAAAAAGCCAAAGCCCTTGGCCAGCTCTGCAGGAATCAGATTGCGCAAAGTGACATCATTGACCAGCATCAGCAGGCGGATTTGCGGTGCTGCTTCATCTGGCGTGGCACCCATGGGTACGTCACCGGTAATGACCGCAACTTCGCCTTCCAGATCCACGCCCCAGGCGGTGTCGCGTACAGCAATTGGATCTGTCGGGGCCAGAAAGCTATCCGAACCACCTTGATACATCAGCGGATCAGTCCAGAACTCAGGCGGCATGTCCGCACCGCGTGCCTTGCGTACCAATTCGACGTGATTCACATAGGCAGAACCATCTGCCCATTGATAGGCGCGGGGTAGTGGGGAGTGGCATTGTGTGGCATCAAACGGAAAGGCGCCTTGCATGTCACCACGGTTGAGGGTGTCATACGCTGCTTTCAGTAAGGGTTCGGCACGAGTCCATTCATCCAGTGCGGCTTGAAGTGTAGGTGCAATTTCCGGCACTTTGACGGCTTGGGTCAGGTTGCGGCTGACCACGATCAGCGTGCCATCACGGCCGCCAGCTTTGAGTGTGGCAAGTTTCAAGTGTTATCTCCAGCGTTATGCAACAAAACGCGGGGCAGACCCCGCGTCAAGCAATCCAATTACGAGCGGCAGCGGGATACAATCTGCCGTCCCGGGCTTACTTCTTGGGCTTCCATGAATCCACGTAGCCTGGCCACTCCACTGTGTGTGCCGCCTCGTTGATCTCCAGTGGGAAGCGGGAATCGATCATGACGGCGACTTCGTCGGTTTCGGTGCGAGTGGCTTTCATCCCGGCCTCGAAGGCCTTGGGGTGTGGGCCGTGGGTGAAGCCGTTGGGATGCAAGGTGACCATACCGGGCTTGATATTATCGCGGCTGAAGAAGTTGCCACGATGATAGAAGATCAGCTCATCATAGTCGTCGTTATTGTGATAGAACGGCACCTTCAGCGCGCCAGGGTCGGATTCGATCGGGCGAGGTGCAAACGTGCAGATTACAAAGTTACGCGCGACAAAAGTGGTGTGTGCCGATGGCGGTAAGTGGTAACGATGGCTCATCAACGGGCGGATGTCGCGCCAATTGACCTTACAGGCCACAAGATCGCCGTGCCAGCCGGTTGTATCCAGCGGGTTGAACGGGTAGGTGATGGTAGACATCTGGCCAGCCCGTTTTACCTTTACCTGCCAAGTCTGATCACCTTGTTGCGCACGGAATGCATCGTTGATCTGTGGCGTTTCCAACACGGCCGGGTCGAAAATCGCATGGGGACCAACCATGCCTTTTTCCGGCAACTGATAAGAGCTTTGTGTCGCTTCGACCAATAGCAATTCAGTAGGTGATGTGGGTGCCAGTCGCCACATCGTGCCACGTGGCAGTACGATATAGTCGCCATCGCGATAGGACATATGGCCCCAGTCGCAATAGAGGTCGCCGGCGCCTTCATGGATGAACAGCAATTCATCACCGTCGGCATTGCGGGCCAGATGCGTCATGGCATCCTGGCATTGCCAGAAGCGGATGCGGGCATCGTTGTTGGAAAACAGTAGGTGGGCATCCCACGGGCTGGGGCTGGTGACAGCCAATTCGTTCAGATCGAAGGCGTGCGGGTGCAGCGGGCCTTCGAAGCTGGCCCAGCCTGTAGGCGGGTGGCGATGATGAAAATGACAGGCCGGGCCAAAGAAGCCTTCCTTGCCCATTTCGCGTTCATAAGTGCCGGCAGGCAAGTCGCAATGCGCTTGCTTGGAGTATTCACCGGCGGATTTGGGAAAGCTGATCCACTTTTTCATCAGGCGGCTTTCTGATTGACGGAAGCGGGGTGGTTTACCAGCGTGTCGGTAGGCAGTACCCCGCTGGGGTCAATCGGTTCCAGGGTTTTGAGTTTTTCGTAGATCGGGGCAAAGTCGACGGATGTTTCGTCGAACAACTGCTGGAAGCTGTCGATCACGAAATAGGTGTCTTGATAACGGTCAATCCGATACTCAGTCTGCATGACCCGTTGCAGATCGAATTTGATCCGATTGGGTTGTGGACTGTCGATGCAATGAATGATTTCGCCACCAGAGGACAGAATGCCGGCACCGTAGGTGCGCAAGCCTTCCGGTGTCAAAATCAGGCCAAACTCTACCATATACCAGTACAGGCGGGCCAAGAACGGCACCGCGTTCAGCTTCATTGCGCGTAGGCCACCCTTGCCATATTCCTGCAAATGATCGGCAAAGATCGGATTCAACAGTAACGGCACATGGCCGAAGAAATCATGAAAGATGTCCGGTTCGACAATGTAGTCGAACTCCTCTGGCTTGCGCAGCCAGACAGTGACCGGAAACTGCCGGTGCGCCAGATGGGTGAAGAAGGTGTCGTCCGGAATCAAGCCCGGGACGGCCACAATCTTCCAATTGGTGGCGGATTGCAAAATCAGGTTGGCTTCCTCGAAGCGAGGGATGCCATCCGATGACAGGCGATGCACGTTTTCGATGAATTCTTCGGCGGCATGGCCTTTCAGTTTGCTGCTCTGGCGCTCCAACAACCGCCGATAGAGGTCATGTTCCTCGGCGGTGTAGGCATGCCAGTCCTGCTCTACGGTGTAATCGTTACGCATGCGGCTATAGTCGCCGCGCAAGGGGTTTTCCGGTTTGAGCATGGCAGCCTCCTGATCATGCGGCCTGGGTGCTCGGATCTTCCAGCACACCACGGCGGATCTGGTCGAGTTCGATGGAGTCGAACAGGGCCTTGAAGTTACCTTCGCCAAAGCCTTCGTTGCCCTTGCGTTGGATGATCTCAAAGAAGATCGGGCCAATTACGGTTTCGGTGAAGATCTGCAGCAGATAGCCTTGCCCTTCGCTGGGCGCGCCGTCGATCAGGATGCGGTTCTTTTGCAGGCGGGCCACGTCTTCTTTGTGGCCTTTGACGCGGGTGTCCACCATGTCGTAATAGGTGTCAGGCGTGTCGAGGAAGGTAACGCCGCGTTCCTTCAGGGCTTCGACGGTAGCGATGATGTCATCGGTGCCCAGAGCAATGTGCTGAATGCCTTCTCCATTATACGCATGCAGGAATTCTTCGATTTGGCTTTTATCATCTGATGATTCATTGATTGGGATGCGAATCTTGCCACACGCGCTGGTCATGGCCTGGCTCTTCAGGCCTGTCAGCTTGCCTTCGATATCGAAGTAACGGACTTCCTTGAAGTTGAACAACTTCTCGTAGAACGATGACCATACGCCCATGCGGCCGCGATGCACGTTGTGGGTCAAATGGTCGATATAGGTCAGGCCAACACCAAAGTTGGAGCCGTCGGAATTATCCAGTGGGATGAAGTCCACATCATAGATGGACTGGCTGCCATATCGATCAACCAGGTAGACCGGGCAATCGCCAATCCCCTTGATGGCTGGAATGTTCAGCTCCATTGGGCCGTAGTTCTGGTCATGCGGTACAGCGCCCAGGCTGATCGCACGGTCAAATGCAGCGCGGGCATCTGCGACACGAAATGCCATTGCACAGGCAGAAGGGCCATGAACACGGGCAAAAGATTGCGCAAAACTCTCTTTTTCAGCATTAACGATGAAATTGATGTCACCTTGACGATACAATGTCACGTTTTTGGAGCGGTGTTTCGCGACTGCCTTGAAACCAAGCAATGTGAACAGGGTATCCAATGTCTTGGGATCGGGTGCGGTGTACTCGACGAATTCGAAACCGTCGGTGCCCATGGGGTTGTCCCAGAGCGAAGTGGGGGTTGGGCGAGGACGGGCAAATTGCAACGTGGTCATTTAGCGTGTCTCCAAGGATTGTGATGTTATATGGACGCCTGCTGGCGATACCTCACGTTTATCTATCCTACGCTGAAACCCTCGATATTTGCTTTCAAAAATTGCCCAAATCACATTAAAATAAGCAACGTATAACTAACTTTAATTCGCAAAGAGCAATAAAATGTCAAAGCGAATCAGGCTCGACAAAATCGACCGCCGTATTCTGGAAGTTTTGCAACAGTATGGGCGTATCTCCAATGTGGAGCTCGCCAAGCGTGTTGCCCTGTCTCCATCGCCGTGCCTACGTCGTTTACAGCGTTTGGAGGAGACGGGCGTCATCGATCACTACACCGCCATCCTGAATCCCGAGAAACTGGGCTTTGGTTTGTTGGCCTTCGTCAATGTATCGCTCGATAAGCGGGCCGAAAGCTCGACAGACAGCTTCAAGCAGGCTGTGCGCGAATGGCCAGAAGTGACTGAGTGTTATTCCATGACCGGTGAAATGGATTATCTGTTACGGGTCATGGTGACGGACCTTCAGCATTTCTCCCGCTTTGTAATGGATAAGGTGCTGAAGCAACCAGGTGTGTTGGATGTCAAATCCAGCTTTGCACTGGAAGGTGTCAAGCGCACTACCATTTTGCCAGTCGACGAATCGCTCGACTGATCTCACAATCTCTCCTCCGTCGCACCTGAGGGTGCGACGCGACAGGCACCTTGCTTGTAGATGGCAAAGTTGGCCGCTGTATGCTGTATTCCTTATGCCTACCCCCAATCATGATGCGGATCGCGGGTGGTTGTCCTCGGTTGATTGAGCGATGGTCCATTGTGAATGGCGCAGTGCCCGCCAGATGGCGGGCACTGTCGGGGCGTGGCTAGCCCATTACCAGCATGGCTGGTGTATTGCAGCGGTAGGCCGCAACTGCATTACTGACCAGCGGATGCCTTGAACAGTTGTTCAACCACGGAAGTCAGCGGCTGGCTGTAGCGTGATGCGCTGACGGCGCTGTTGGTCCAATGTGCCGGCAGCGGGTTGCTCGGGTTCCAGCTGTCGCGCGGGTTGTAGTAGGAGATTGCGCGCTGGCCGGGTGCCGGAGTCCACAGGAAATCCGGATGGCGGTTGGTATACCATTCGCCGCCGATGATGTTACCGGCTGCATCCAGCTCCAGGTCATACATATAAGAAACGCTGGTCACGCCATCATTGCGCGGGTTGTCGGTTTCTGAATGTGATGGGGAGGTTTCCACGATGTAGTTCAGCGTCATCTTCACGCCCACAATGTTGACTGCGGTGTTCGCGCGGTATTTGGCGAATTTGTCGCTGGTGTAGTTGGCACGGGCGATAATGGCTTCCTGTGCGGAGTTGTACGCTTTGCCGGTTTGTGGGTTGAAATAGGTGTAGCTGTAGCTCAGTACTGGCTGGTTCCACACTTCGTAATCGTAGGTTGCATCGATCACGAAGCTGCGCTTGGATACGCCGATCTGGTTGACCACGGACTGGTGCCAGCTACCTGGATTCACGTCAAAGCAAGCTTGATCGATGATGCGGCCATTATCATCTTTTTGCGGGTTCTTGGTATTGCAGCGGCCACCGATAAAGCGAGTGGACGGTGAGGCTTCAGCCCACAGCAGGGTGCCCAATGCTTTCACATCAGACGGATAGAACTTGATTTCGCGACCGGTGGCAGATTTGACGGTAACGGTCTGTTTGGGACGTGGCAGCATGTAAGCGGCAGGAGCCCAGCCGTGACACAGGCCCATCCAGCGCTCCACGTCGCCATTCCGGTTGAAGTAGCCTTCGCCCATCTGCCAGCCTGCGCGAGTCATGCTGTAGTTGCCATCATTGACCAGCAGGTCATATTTTTCAGCGGGCGACAGCAGATCAGTGCGGCCATTGGTGATGTAACCGGCAATCGGACGCAGCTGGTTGGAGTAGTTCCAATAATCTTTCCAGGTATTCGGGTTGTTGCTGTAGACATCCGGATCGCCATAGCGATAGCTGACAGAGCCGTTATACAACGGCCAGTAGGTGTCGGACCAAGGCTGTTCGCTCAATGCGGCGCGGGACAGGCTGCGGCGATCCATTTCAAATACGTTGTTGATCAGGCCGCGGTTGTTGTCCACCAGGTTGGCTGGATTATCGTTGCCTTGAACAGCCGCCATCATGGCCATGGCACGACCTTCCACGCCGCTGGCGCGACGCGGGCTGCCCAGCAATTGGGAGCGCATCGAATCTTTGTCTTCAACAAATTCACCGGACGCAATTGCTTTTGGGCTGAACTTTGCCACTTTCTTCATTGCATAGGGTGCCATGGATTTTTTGACGGGTACCTCATCCATGGTGCGCTGTGGATCGCGCTGGAGGCGTTGCATGTATTCGCTGATGGATCGTTGTTCGTCTGCGGAAACTTGTGCAAAAGCAGGGAGCGATAGCGACAGTGCGATCGCGGTCAGGCAAAACTTCGTCTTGTTTTCGATCATGATGATTCTTTTCTTAGGATTATTGATTGTTATTTCACTATTTTAGCTTTATATAATTGTAGTTAAACAATTTTTAAAGCTGTTTCCGTTATTTGAAAGTAATGCGTGAATTACGAACGCTTTAAGGGCGTGTGACAGGAGTCCTTGCATATAAGGAAATCTGAGTGCATTGCATCCGGGTAACGGGTCGATGCTTATTTTTCAAATTTTGTATTTGAACTCTAAACTTCAACAATAAATAGTTTACCAGTATTTTTTAAAAAATGAAAAATATGGGTGTAATTTTTGAGTATTATCAAAAGTAACTGATTTCGTATCTATTGAAGTGGATGATGTGGTCTGTTGCGGTGGTTTATTAGGTTTATTGATTGTATATTTTAAATTTCGAATGTTGTTATTTATTGTGTATGGGGCTGTCTGCATTATAGTTTTTAAAAATTACCATTAATTTGTAAAGCTTTTCATGATTTCTGAAATTTTTAATAATTTATGGCTTGATGCGGTGTGCTTGGGTGTAGAAAGACAAAAAATGGGCCGAGTGATCGGCTAAGTGGTATTGCGATGCAGGATCCGAGTGTGCCATTACACAGCCAGGCCTGGTATTCGTCTAACGAGGCTGAATGGAGTTGCTGCCTACACAATCTGGTCAGTTGATTTCTGATCAGGTTTCCATCCCCAGCTGTATTTGCCAGCGCCACATTTTTGCCCGTCAGGACAATTGTCATCTGTCTTCATGCAGCGGCGACGGCAGCCCGCATGGTATGGAATACCTCAATGGGTTGGTCTTCTGGATTGGAGTATGTCTTCAACATCATTGGTGATATAGCCGCAACCAAGGCTATTTGGACAATGTGCCGGGTACCAAAGCGCCTGATATAGCGGGCGACCTCGCCACCACCTGAACAATGTGTGGCCAGATCATTAGCATAGGTATCCATATCATTATCATTGCTGTCCCATGGTTGGCTGGATCAGCCGTGACCACGGCGATCATGAGCAATGCATCGATAGCCATGAGAAGCTAGGTACATTATTTGTGCTGGTTTGCTTACAGCTTCATGATCAACCAGCTCAATAAAAAGCCGGATGCTGCGGTGATGCCCACGATAGTCATTGGTTTTGACCGAACCTGATTACGGCATCGTTCTACCAAATGGATGTGGGTAGACTCGCCCTGCTCGCAGAGCGGGAGGGCTTTAGTTTCAGAAGAAGGTTGCTCACTGCAGATTGAATTGGCTGCATTTTCCTGAGGCTCAACGCTGGCTATGTCCTGAAATTGAACGATGGGTTTAGTTTTGCCGAACATAATGGGTACTCCTCATGAGGATGCAAGGCCAAAGTTGGCCTTGCATCGGGCTGTTGTATGCTGCTAACGCAAGGTGAGCGAATGCAGTATGGATGTGGTTCCATTCAGGCGTTGGTGTGGCGTGCTTTAGCTTCCTTAATGCAACGACTCTTCGCGTCACCCGTCAGCGTATTGCAACGTTCGGTTGCGACTGCATAATCAGCCTCGCGTTTTACCGCTGCAGCATCCTGATCCTGTAGAGCATCATGGTCCGGAGCGGACATTGTTTTGTCGGTGCACGGTGTATCTTCGCATTTTGTCGAGCTGGCAGCTTTATCTTCAACTGGTTGATCGTCACCAATCAACGGCGGCACATATTGGTCTTTTGCTTCGGGTGTTGAAGGTGTTTGGGGAATTGAATCATTCATGATGGTTCCTTTGTCAGGTTGATGGTCTGAAAAAAGCTGGTTGTGGCGATGCAACGATTGCCGCAGTGCTTCCTATTACTGCTGGTGGTGTTGCCAGATGCTGCCAGTGCAACAACTCAATTTAGCCTTGAACTCAATTTCTTAATGTCATGGGTACATTGATAAGTTACAAACCGCCGTGCAGATTATGGAGATGAAGGGCTACTGCAATTGCATGTCAGATGTGGCTGTTTTGACATGTTCAATACTGCCCGCCAGTGCAATGGCAATGGGGGTCTTGGCAAAACCTGTCGGCTGTAAGTTACCCAGCTCAGCCTGAACCTTGGCCGTTATCACAATGTCGTTCGTGCTTTCCGTACGGACTGAAGTTGGCATGATCATTAGGGACTCCTGGTTCAATGGGGATGCTAGCGGTTGGGTCGGCACCCCTGGGCGAATGACACGGAGCATGAGGTAAGTCTAGTGCGGTGTCTGTGCGGTGGGATACACAGGATGGACGTTTTGAAGGTGACATGACAAGCTTGAATCAAACAGGTGTATTGACATTGAAAGGTATTTCGAAGGTACAACCATTCTTCCTACCCTACATGAAGGCACGAGATCCGTGCTGCTACGCTGGTTTTCCGTTGCAGTTTTGAAGAAACGGTTTAACGCGATTTTTGTCAATCAATTCGTGCCGGGATTTGGCCTTATTGCAATAGGGGTCGGTCAGTATTGGTAGGCGCTGCTTATAGGCAGCTTCTGCCAGATCACGACCAAGTTCCCGTTGCATTTGCATTTCTCTTTCGTTGGTCATGATGGCGATCCTTATGGACTGTTGGCAGCTAGTTTGCTGCTGATATATCGTTGCTGACAGTACCCAGTCTGAACCGAACAGGCTGGGTTGTCTGTTTGCTAGCGTACTTTGTGGGATAGGCGAGGGTGCAATGCTGGGAAAATAAGACACTACCGTAGAGCGGTAGCAGTCGGTACTGCCAAAGCGGGTAGTAGTCGGTCATACTCTTTTTTGACTACGGCGTAACATTCGCAGGTGCGCTTTTCCAGACCGGGACGATCAAGTACGGTGATATGGCCTCGTTGGTAGCGGATCAGGCCTGCTTTGTGTAGGCGGCCGGCAGCTTCCGTCACGCCTTCGCGCCGGACGCCAAGCATGTTGGCAATTAATTCCTGTGTCATCACCAATTCATTGGAAGGGAGCCGATCCAGGCTTAGGAGTAGCCAGCGGCACAGTTGCTGGTCAAGCGAATGATGGCGGTTGCAGACAGCAGTTTGTGACATCTGGGTGATCAATGCTTGGGTATACCGTAACAACAGGTGTAATACCGGGCCAGCACGGTTGAATTCCTGCATCAATAACGGTCCCTTGAGCCGAAGACCTTGCCCGGCACTTTGCACTACTGCCCGGCTTGGGGTGGATTCTCCGCCCATGAATAGCGAAATGCCGACAATGCCCTCATATCCAACCACCGCAATTTCGGCTGAGCCGCCGTCCTCCATGACATACAACAACGAAACAATTGCCGTAGTTGGGAAATACACATTGATCACTTTGCTACCAGCCTCATACAACACTTCGCCAAGTGGCATGTCCACTGGCTCCAATAGTGGCTGCAGGCGTGCCCACTCGACATTGGGTAAGGCAGCTAACAAGTGATTTTGACTCAGTGCTACTCGTGAAGTCATTTGCATCTCTTTCAAGGTGATTAGCCCAAGGGATACAACATGGTGACCAGAGCCTATAGGGTCAAGTTTACCGCTACCGTATCAGTATAAGTCGCGTGAAGGTGGTGTGCCAGTCATCAGGCCACGGCTGTCCGTACGGTAACGTACCGACAGCCGTGTGTGATTCATCTACGCTCCATGATATTGGAAGTTGGTACCTGCATGATATGGAATAGCTGTAGGTAGCATGATGCTGGATTGGTAATCGCACCAGTGGCATCCGAAGCACAAGATAGTAAAGGAGTCGAAAATGAACTGGCGTATCGTTGAAGCTAACTGGGAACAATTCAAAAGCATTGTCAAGGAACAATGGGGTCACCTCACCGATGATCACTTGGATATGATTGCTGGCAAGCGCGAAATCTTGGCCGGCAAGATTCAGGAGGCTTACGGAATCTCGAAGGATGAAGCCGAGAAGCAAATTGAAAGTTTTAAAGAACGTCACGAGGGCAGTGATTCGAAGCGGCCCTCCTAGCAGCCTGTTGTGTGTGGCAGCGTGCAATAGCCCGGTCGGCGGACGCATAGCGCTGATGCAGCTCAATCCGACCTTAATTACAAAAGGAAATCATCATGTCACTGATAGCATGGATCATTCTCGGGTTGCTGGCAGGCTTTGCGGCCAGTCAGCTTGTCAAAAGTACCGGTCAGGGTGTAGTGCTGGATGTGTTGCTTGGTATTGCCGGTGCCATTATCGGCGGTTCCTTGTTCAATACCTTCGGGATGATGGGTGTGACCGGATTCAACTTCAGTCTGTTGGTTGCAATTGTCAGTGCGGCCTTGCTGTTACTGGTGTATCACGCGGTGATGGCTACCACGCGAAATTTTACTAAGGAATGAATTCGAACATCATGAGGCCGGCTCATTTTGAGCCGGTGAGCCTATATAGAATATAAAACCAGTATCACTGGCCAACGTGTATGGTGATACTGGGTGCGTGCAATGTTATCGACAGTTGGCGCGGGGGGTGGGTTTGACCACGCTGACAAAGTGTTGGGTGTAATCACCTTGAATGGCCTGTGTACCTGATTTGCCGGCATTAGGCCCGATGATATAGGTATTTGCTTTGGGAAGACCGCCATCGGCATAGGCGGCGATATCCGTGGTGGCATTACCGTAAGCGCGGATGATGTTCAGCCCGACAGTCTCCTTCAGATAACGCACATAATCGGTTTTGAACTGTTGGGTATTGGGCGGGATCGGGCCATCACCGTAAGGATTGGAATGGTAGTGCCACTGGTTTATCCCCTTGATTTGCAGCCATTCCCGACCATCCTTGGTGACCCAGTAGGGGCGGGCGGTCAGATAGATGATCTGGTAACCCTTTTGCTTGTAGGCATTGACGGTTTCAACAGCGTAATTGAAAGCAGTGGCCGTCTTGACACCGATATAATCGGCATAGGCCTCGAAATCATTGATGGTCAAGGTGCCGTCAATGTCAAACAATACGGCATCCCGACCTGCATCGACCACGCTCAAGTAGCCCTGTGTGCTGCTCAGGTCGCCCTCCACCACAAAACGTACTACGTACTCACCAGGTTTGCGCTGACCGGTCGGCACATAGATCTTGCCGTCACTATTGGTCAGAAAACTCCCTAAATACTCCCACTTGTTCATTCCTGTGCCATATAAATAAGCATGAATGCGCTCGTCTTCCAGGTCTTTGTGAAGCAAGGCGTCATAGTCGAACTTGGCCATCATCACCGCACCTGAACCTGACTTGACGATCATGTCGTGCACCATATGCCAAGGCTTGTAGAGCCCTGACAAAAGGGTGTTGCCGAAGTGGCGGAATTGCTTCTTGACGGGGTTGCTCAGGCTGGGTGGGCTGGCTGGGGTCTGGTAATCGGGGCAGACGCCCGCTTGGGCTTGCAGGGTCAAACCGGCAGCCAACAGGCAGCAGGCGATCGTTTTCAACATGATGTTCTCCTCGTTTTCTGTCTTGTTGTGATTGCGCGATCATCGCATTTGTATATGAAACGACGATGTATCGCTTAACGATGATAAGCAATTGATCTATTTTCGTAAATCGAATTACTCGATTGGCATATTACGTGGTGGTGTGGCGATCGACTGACTGGCTACCCCTGGGATGTCGTTGAGCGAAGCTGTTTGCCGTTGGGGCTTGTCAGTACTTGAGATTGGGGGTGTGAGGCGAGGATGGATGTCATTGTCAGGATGTACCGCAGTGCCCGGTCGTGACGAGTTGCCCGATGAGTGGGCGGCTATTGTGAATCATCAGGAGGGGCATCATGGACTTTCAGGGTTTGGCAACACCATTGAGTGAGACACAATTGGATCAAGTTCTGGCAAATCTGGGTGTGACCGCACCAGCCTTGTGGGCGGTCATCGAAGTGGAGACGGCTGGTGACGGTTTTTTGCCAAGCCGCAAACCACGTATTCTGTTTGAACGGCACAAATTCAGTGCCAAAACCAACCACCAGTACGATCAGTCCCATCCGGATATCAGTCAGCCGACCTGGGGAGGGTATGGGCCGGGCGGGGAGCACCAGTATGATCGCTTGAATGAAGCCTGCGCCTTGAACTGGAATGCGGCCTGTGAGTCGGCATCCTGGGGGCTGGGGCAGGTCATGGGTGAGCAATGGCAATCCCTTGGGTACGCCAGTATTCAGGCATTCGTTGCCGCCATGTGTATGGACGAAGGCGGGCAATTGGATGCCATGGCACGTTTCATTCGTGTGAATAAGCTGGATTTGAAACTGCAATCCAAGGATTGGCAGGGATTTGCCCGAAGCTACAATGGGCCGGCCTATGCTGATAACCGGTATGACATCAAATTGAGCCAGCAATATCAGAAATTGTCGATTGGCCCCTTGCCGGATCTACGGGTGCGGGCAGTACAACTGATCCTGACCTATCTGAGTGTCAATGTGCCCGTATTCAATCCACAAGGTGTCGATGGCTGGCTTGGGCAGCGTACACGCTCAGCACTGGCGGCGTTTCAGGCTGCACAAGGCTTGCCCGTCACCAATGGGCTGGATGATGTCACTTATACCAAGTTATTGAAGGTGGGGGGCTTTACCTGATAGTCAAGCCGAAGGGTCGGTAACCGGTTGGGCATCCTGACTGAGCAGGTGTTCGAATTCATTGGATGAAAGTGGGCAGGCGTACAGGTAACCCTGCACATAATCACAGCCGGCGCGGGCCAGAAGATCGCGTTGCAGTGTTGTTTCGACGCCTTCCGCCACGACCTTGATGCCCAATTTGTGCGCCATCACGATGATGGCCTCACATAAAGCCAGATCGGGTGAGTCGATGGCCAGATTTCGAACGAAGGATTGATCGATCTTCAGGTAGTCGATATCGAACTTCTTCAGGTAGGACAACGCAGAGTAGCCGGTACCGAAGTCATCCAGCGCGACTTGAATGCCCGCATCGCGGAAAGCAAGCAGATGCTGGCTGACCACATCACCGATATCCATCAAGAGGCCTTCGGTGATTTCGACCACCATGCTGTGCCCAGGCAGGCCCAGCGTGGCCAAATGAGAGATCCACAGGCTGTCGTGACCGGCATCACTGCGAAACTGGACGGGTGATTTGTTGATGCTGATCTGGAAATCCGGGTGGTAGTGAAGGCGCCATTGCTTGACCTGGCGGGCGGCCTCGAAAAACACCCAATTTCCGATGTCGATGATCAGTCCTGTTTCTTCCGCGATGGGGATAAAGTCTGCTGGACTGATGCGACCCAGTTTCGGGTGTTCCCAGCGAATCAGCGCTTCGGCTTTGTGCACCTGTCCTGATACCAATTCAACAATGGGTTGATAGTAGAGACTGAACTGCTGCCCGGCCACGGCACCACGCAGGTCATTGGCCAGTCGCATACGTTTTTCGACAGCCAATTGCATGGAATGGGTGAAGTAGTTGTAACGGTTGCGACCTTGTTGCTTGGCCGCATACATGGCCTGATCAGCATGTTTGATCAGGCTGTCGATATCAGCCGCATCGTCAGGGTAGAACGTGATACCGATACTGGCCGAGACATAGGTCAAATCTTCACCCAGCTTGAAGGGTTCGACCAATCGATCAAGCAGCTTGCGGGCGACTCGCTCGACGATGTGGGTGTCCTCCAGTTCGCTCAAGATCAGTGTGAATTCATCGCCACCCAAACGTACCACGGTATCTGTCTCGCGCACCGAGCTGGTCAAGCGCGCAGCGACTTCCTTCAGTAACTGGTCGCCCATGGCGTGGCCCAGGGTATCATTGACCTCCTTGAAGTGGTCCAGGTCAAGAAATATCAAAGCCAACGGTAGGCCGGTGCGGTGGGCTTTCTTGATTTCCTGTTGCAGTCTGTCCAGAAACATGTGGCGGTTCGGCAGGCCAGTCAGTGGATCAAAGTTGGCTTGCAGCCAGATCAGTTCCTCGGATTTCTTTTTTTCGCTGATATCCAGAAACTGCGCCACCCGGCGGTGTACGCTGCCATCCTCATTCAGAATGGTGTTGATGGTGAGCAGGACAATGAATTGCTCACCGTTCTTGCGGCGTTCCCAGACCTCGCCATGCCAGTGACCTGTCTGGCGAATGGTTTCCCACATTGATTCATAGAATGCCAGGTCATGCCGGCCGGATCGCAAGATGGAGGTCTTCTTGCCAATGGCTTCCTCCTTGCTGTAGCCCGTCAGTTTGGCAAAGGCGGGGTTGATGGCCAAAATGACATTGTCGGCATCCGAGACCGACATTGCTTCACTACTATTGGTGTAAACCAGGGATGCCAGCTGCATTTCCTCTTCTGCCCGTTTGCGTTCGGAAATGTCTTCAATGATCGACCAGATATACCGTTCACCTTCGTTACCGGTAATCAGCACGCCATTCAGTCTGACGGGTAGCAGGTGGCCATCCCGATGAATGTATTCTTTTTCATAGGGGCCATAGCGGCCTTGTACTTCCAGTGACTTGAGCTGTTGTTGCTCTACAGGTGCGTAGTGGGCTGGGGTCAGGTCCCAGTAACTGAGCTGGTTCAGCTCGGTCAATGAATAGCCGACCATGTCGAGCAAGGCTGGGTTGGCTTCCATATAGCGGCCATCCATTGCATTGCGTGCCATGCCGAGGGGCGATAGCTCAACCATGGCGCGCAATCGTTGTTCTCGTTCCTTCAGATCGGTTTCGGCTTGCAGGCGTTCATTGATGACCATCGCCAACGACATGCCTACCAGTGTCAACACCAGGATGAAGAACCAGTAATTGGTCAAGTTGGTAGCCAGATCAAGCTGGCCCAGGTAGCCCTGCCCATGCATGATGCCGGCGAGGGCTTGCGCTGCTGTCAGCCCGACCACAAGGGAAGCACCGTGACGACCGAAACGAACGCTGGCCCACGCGACAAAGGCGAAGCTCAGGAATCCCTTGGCATGCTCGCCAAACTGTTCATGTAGCCAACCCATGAAGATGATTTGTCCGGCAATCGCAGCCAGCCCGAAGCACAATAAGGTTTCCAGAAGCCGTGGTTGTGTCAGCCAGCCTGTTGGCGGGTGGCGCCAGACCAGGATCATCGGTGTCAACACCACCATGCCCAGCACGTCGCCTTGCCACCACAAAATCAATTGCCTGAAATAGGTTGCCTCCACAATACTGCCATTGAGCATTGACACCGTCGTGCCGAGGGTGGCGCCAACCAGCGAAGCCAGGGCGGCTGAAAGACATAGCCATAGATACTGGCGCAACCGGGTCAAGGGTGGGTGCCCGTCGCGGAGTTGTGCGATCAGGACGGCGGCCAGTGTGGCTTCCAGTGTGGCTGCCATGGCACCGAGTACAGCACTCCACCCATGAAAACCCATCAGGAAATTGCCGCTCAGATCCCCTAGCAAGATGGCGGGCCAAAAACGTATTCCGGCCAACAATAAACCCGCCAGGGCCAAGCCACCTGGCGGCCAGACAATGGAGGCGATGCCATCGGTAACCAGAAAGCGGTTGGTCAGTCCTGCCAGCGTGGCGTAGGCAGCGGCAAAGGCGAGCATGGATAGTCCGGTGGTCCGAACGTAATCAAGCCACTTTTTCAAAGGCAAGCCTCCTATTTGCCATGATGTCGGTTGAATGATGACACGTTGCGTTATCGACGATATTGCTGTCACGGTCTGGCGAAGGAAGGGAAATAACCGTTGTATTTCCCGCTATCGCGTAGTTTTTTCAGCCCTTGATTGAAACGCACCATCAAACCTGCGTTACGTGCATGTTGCTTGTTCAGGATCAGATGGTAAGTGACTGAGTTATAGACCTTGGGATGATGGGTGAATTGAGCCAATTCATCTTTGCTGAAATGACGGCGCAAAATGGCATAACCCACCTCACGGTCAGAGGGAAAGATATCGATGTGGCCGGCCAGCAGTTTCCGAAAATTCGACAGGTCATCGCCTGCATGTGTGACCTTGATGTTCAACAGTTTTTCGAATTCATACTCATAGCCCAGGCTGCCCCCAATGCGGAACCTGGCCAGATCATCATAGGTTTGCCATTGAAACGGCACCCGCTTGAGATGAAAAAAGACGGATTGTCCTTCGAAGATGGAGTCGCTGAACAGAAACTTCTGGGCGCGTTCTTCCTCATAGCTCCACACTACTGATCCCTCATGGATACCCGCCTCGGCCTCTTTGTAGGCACGTTTCCATGGGCGGAATACATAGTTGACGCGGATGCCGACCTCCGCAAAGGCATCGGTCACAATGCGTGATGCAATGCCGTAGCCGGGTTCATATTCGGTCAGGTAGGGTGGCCATTCGCCATTGGTCAGGGTAATGTCAGCCGAGACGCAAGGAAGGGGGAGGAGTAGTATCAAGTACATACACAGTCTGGCGACCCGGTTCATGCCCCACCTGCTGTTTCCATACTGGGTTCATTCCAGCATAGCATTGAATTGCAGGCTGGCGGATGACTGACCATCCGTTGTCTGCCTGCTTTCTCGTTAAGGAGTCTCGACCGAATCATGCCTTATCAGCCTTCTTTTATTGCAGCCCAACGTTTTACCGATGCAGCAGCAGCGCTGGCGCATGTCAAACAGATCTATGAGCATAGTCTTGCCCATCTGCGTGATGCCATGCAGCGTTTTGTGGCCGGGGAAGACTTACCGGGTCATGTACGGGCTTGCTATCCATTTGTGCGGGTTCAAACCGACACGGTGGCACGTTTTCTACCTGCCGATGCAGCACGTCTGAGCTATGGTTTTGTTGCTGGGCCAGGGCAATTTGAAACGACGCTGACCCGGCCGGACCTGTTTGCCGACTATTACCTGGAGCAGTTTTCATTGTTGTTGCAGAACCACCGATGCGAGCTGGAAATCGGGGTGAGCAATCAGCCGATTCCCGTCCATTTTTCGTTTGCCGAGCATGACTATATTGAAGGTAGCCTGAGCCCTGAGAGACGTTTGTTGATGCGTGATGTCTTTGATTTGCCAGATCTGACCGCGATGGATGATGGTATTGCCAACGGTACCTACGAGCCTGGACCGGGCGAGCCGCAGCCGCTGTCGCTGTTTACCGCGCCACGGGTGGACTATTCGCTGCACCGCTTGCGCCATTACACCGGCACGGCGCCGGAGCACTGCCAGAACTTCATTCTGTTTACCAACTATCAGTTCTATATCGATGAATTCATCCGCATGGGCCATGCCGCCATGCAAGACCCAAACGGCGATTATGTGGCTTTCATCGAACCCGGCAATGTGGTTACCCGGCGTCAGGGTCAACCTGCCGGTGCAGATGATCATTTTGGCGTTGCCCCGCCCCGCCTGCCGCAGATGCCGGCCTATCACTTGATTCGCGAAGATCGCAGCGGCATCACCATGGTCAACATCGGCGTTGGCCCGGCCAATGCCAAAACCATCACGGATCATATCGCCGTATTGCGTCCACATGCCTGGATCATGTTGGGCCATTGTGCCGGGCTGCGTAACAGTCAGCAGTTGGGTGACTATGTACTTGCGCATGGCTATGTGCGTGAAGACCATGTACTGGATGAAGACTTGCCATTATGGGTGCCGATTCCCGCCCTGGCTGAAATTCAGCTGGCGCTGGAAGCGGCGGTGTCGGATATCACCCAAGTCAAGTTTGCTGAGCTTAAACGCATCATGCGGACTGGCACCGTGGCCAGCACGGATAATCGTAATTGGGAGCTGTTGCCCGATAACCGGCCACAACGCCGTTTCAGCCAAAGCCGAGCCATCGCGCTGGATATGGAGAGCGCCACCATTGCAGCCAACGGCTTTCGTTTCCGTGTCCCATATGGCACCTTGCTATGTGTCAGCGACAAGCCCTTGCATGGCGAGATCAAATTGCCCGGCATGGCCAACCAGTTCTACCGCGAGCGAGTCGACCAGCATTTGCGGATCGGTATTCGTGCAGTGGAACTGTTGCGGGAACAGGGGGTGAACCGATTGCATAGCCGTAAGCTGCGCAGTTTTGCAGAAGTAGCTTTCCAGTAATCCACACAGTTGATGAGGGCGGTGATCCCATCCATCTGGCCGGATTGCTGCCTGCTGGTGCTGCCTGACTGATGGGCACGGACTTTTTCTACTGGTCATGCCCAATGGAACGTGCCATTACCGATATCGAGCCATTGAACTTGTTGGCCGTGTTTTGGAAAGTCGAGCGTCAAGGGTATGCAACCACCCCGCCAAGAATCGCAAACTCAAGAAAAAGCTTAAATCGATTTCCCCGCCTCACGTGATACCGCTACCTAAACAGGTAGCGAGTGTATTTCGCGAATTGGAAAAAATGAACGGCAGTAGATAGTACGTTCCTTAACGAAGTGGGCTTCAATCCTGACGCAATAGAATGGCAACTGTCCCACATTGAGCCCAATCGGATCAGGGCTGCCTACAATCGTGCGCAATATTGGGAGGAGCGGCGTAGCATGCTCCAGCATTGGGCGGACAGGCTAGACCAACTACGCACACAGCCTGTGCAGATAGCATGATTTAACCGCTCATCAGACACCTATTGTGTCGCCTCACTTTACACGCCACACGCGCACTGCATGCGGTGTGTATCAAGCAAAATTTCCAATAGTCTGCCGTTATTCAAAGTACGGGTTAGATTGGAATGTCTTTCTTCCCAGTACATCATATTCCGTTCGAACCGCGACCCCACCCTTGACCTGCTTGATCACCCGGCCAAAGCCATCAAAGTATTTGGTATCCACCAGCGGGCCGCGCTGCAAGGTGCGCTGGTTGGCTTGCCAGTGAATGCTGACCGGATTGCCTTTGGGAAAACTGATCCCCGTCAGGCGATTCAGGCCGTCATAGCTGTATCCGGTCGCATTGCCGTTGCCATCGGTGTAACGGGTGACATTGCCGTACTCATCAACCACACGATAGAGGTTCACGCCTGCTGGGCGGTTTTCGGTTTGCGGCAGCCCCGCCTTGTAGTTGCTGAAGCGGGTTATCTGCAGATTGGGGTCGGTGATGGTCTCGATGTCCCCGGTGCTGTGATAGGTGGTGGCAGTGGTCACACCAAAGCGATTTTCGGAACGCTGGTTACCGTTGCCATCAAAGGTGCGGACGATGGAACCGACATTGGCAATCGTTTCCTGATCCACCAGATTCAATAGCCATTTGCCGGGAATGGTGGCGTAATGTGACGTGCGCACCCGGGTGAAATCGCCAGTCTCAGTGACCGTTTGTGGCCGAAACCAAGCATCAAAATCGCTATAGCTGGTCTTGTAGGTTTTGCCATCACGAATGATAGTCTTGCTGGCCAGTACCGGCACAAAGGTTTGTGGGCCGGCACAGGTGAATTTCCGAGTGGCTAAGGTGTCGGTGTCCCATTCATCGGTGCGGAACTCAAAATCCAGTTGGTGGGAAATCAGTTTGGGCACCCATTCATAGATTTCCTTCTGCAGCCCCGCAATCTCTTTTTCCAGTAACAAACCGATCTTCCAGCGCTCTGCACAATTGTCCTTGTAGATCGCATGGTAGGTATAAGTGGTCACGCCACTGGGCGTGGTGACGGTCCGCGTATTGGCCCGCCCCGGCGCAGCGGGATTGCTGCTGTCCAGGTTCTGCCCATAGTAGGCGTTGAACTTCCATTCGCCGCCATCACTGGTGGTTTTGCGCTTGACGACGATGTGATCCGCTTCCATCTTGGTGCGGAACCGACCCGATGGGGAAGTAATATCACCGCGCGAAAAGAACCAGTAGCCATATTCATAATTGGTCACCCCACCAAAGGGATTGGTAATGCTGGCGACTGCGCAGGCAGAGGCGATCTTATCCTCATCCGACCCTTGGGCATTGTTCACCCCATCACCGAAATAGCTATAGTGCCAACGTGTGCCATCAGGGCGGATCACATCCGACAACATCTGCCGGCGGGTGCCATCGCCAAAGGTGCAGGCGGTGTTCGATTGATACTGCCAGACACGGTTACCAATGGTCATGGTTTTCAGGGCACCGCCAACTTGAGCAAGGGTGATACTGCGGCCATCACTGGCCGTGACCACCGTACCATCAGTGGAATAGTCGATTTTGATCCAATTGCCGTTACGGTCGCGAATTTCTGACACATAGGCATAGTTGCGATTGATTGGCGGGCTCCAGGCATCCCGGTAGTCATCACTACTCGACCGCGCGGCCGGGTTGTAACGTTGCTCACGAACCGTAAAGCCATTCCCAAAGGTGTAGGTCAGGCCATCCGGGGTTTGCACCGTTCTGGCGTTGACATCCAGTCGCCACATGTCATTGGTCAGATAAGCCGGGCTGCCGCCGCCCGTGTTCAGCACATTATCGAAGGCAAAGCGCTTGCTGGAACCATCCGGCATGTGCAACGTGGGGTTGCATTCATTGGTCAGCTTCAGAATGTCCGGCGCACCACGGTTGCCGCTGCAACTGGATACCAAACGACCAAAGTGAATCTGCCAATCCATCGCGCCCAGATGCTGTTCCGTATTCAGGCTACGGATAACCTTGATATCCAGCCCGCCCGTACCGGGCAGATAGGCATCGACAAAATACAGCCGTAACGCCCCGGTCAGCGGGTCAATCTCTTCAAACTTCAGTTCATCCACCGCATCGCGCTTATTGGCATGCCCGCTTTCCCGGTAGAAGTCGGCGATATCCTTGGCCGGTGTGGGGTTGGCTAATGCCTCGATGGCCTTATCCCCGACTGCAGCGGCTTGGGCATCCGGCTTGGTGTTGTCTTCAGTAGAGTGCACAGCCGCTTTGCTATCGGCAGCAGGGAAACGAAAGTCTGGTGCTTGTACACTGACTGAATCCGGTAGCTGCAAGGTGTTGAGCACATCCTCGGCTATCCCAAACGGGCTATATAAGGCACTGATGATCAGGGCGAGTGCCGAAGGGCGTACATTCGGCAAAAATCGTGTTGTAGGTTGACAGCTAATTTTTACTAAATGCATATACTCTTTCGACGATTTCAAAGCATCGCTGGATAATAAATAAATATTAACAGGCCATAATTGCAGTTAAATTTCCAATATGGAATGTAAAATCATCAGTTCAAAAACGTCAATTGCGCCATTCAACATGTGAGTGGCATTTGCGCATTGAAATTTAATTGTCTGCAATTCAGAGTGATGTGTCTAAGCTAATCAAAAATAGGCGTAAACCACCTATCAATATTTCCACTAGACTCTGGCGTTTGCTGAAGAGCTTTCATTGATATTTCAATCATCTCATCAAGCTCTTTGCCTAAGTTTTGTGGGACTAGCATCTCCGTCCCCTCCAACTCCGTTCCCATGTATATAAGGTCATACAACGTTTCACTTGCCTTGACTCCTTTAATGGCATGTAATGTTCCTGGGCTATAAAGGAGCCTATCTGCCTCCTCTATATCAATGGCACCATTTTTAATCGCATGACAAAGCCCAATTGAAATAACAAAAAAGAGACGCTCAAGTCTATTTAATTCATCACTGGTCATGGTTGCTCATTTGTTAAATTTGAAATCCGTACTCCAGCCGCTTACAACCTTCACACTAGAAATCTTTGTGGAGCAGTTAAAAATTAAATCATAAAGAGATAACTTTTGTTCAAAATCAATTTGACAGCAGATTATCAAATATTGGATTAAACCACTTATCTCTAATGGGAGCTGAGTCTGATGATTCAGTTAATATTTTTATAGCCATTGCAATCATTTCCTCCAAGTCCCTCCCAATATTCTGAGGGATAAGCGTTTCAGTATCTTCAAGCTCCAGACCCATTTCTATTAACCTGTACAATTCTTCGCTAGCTCCAGCCTCCTTAAGGTTCCTTAGCATCAATGGACTGTACAAATACGCACAAGCCTCTTCAATGTCTATTGCCCCCGCTTTAATCCCATTGCACAGCCCAAGGCTCAAAAGCAACAATACCCTTTCCAGTCTATACAGCTTCTCGTTTTTCATTTAATAATCACTTTCCATTTTCAGAACTACTCCATCCATTAATTTTAATGCTTATTTCTTTCAAAAATAGGATTAAACCATTTATCGAACATGGGCTTTGGTACGGGAGACTCCTTGAGGGTCTGCATTGCCCTTGATATCATTTCATCAAGCTCTTTTCCAAGACTGGCAGGAGCCAAGCTTTCCGTATCCTCTAACTCAGTTCCCGCATGAATTAAATCATGCAACACATCACTCGCTCCTTCCTCCTTCAACAATCTCATCATCAATGGGCTGTATAAATATCTTTCCGCCTCATCAATATCGATGGCGCCATTCTTAATAGCATGGCACAACCCAATACTTAGCAAGTAGAAAACCCTCTCCAATCTGTAAATCTCATCACCATTCATACTTTCACCTCTTATTTATTTTTAATGTTACTCCACTCCGATTTAACTTTCACATCATATACTTTTCCTGATGCGCTTTCGAAGTAGTGAACTGAAATAGGGCTGCCATCTTCCGCATATCCATCCTTATAAACTTTACTCCACTTCCCACTTTCCATCTCTCTAAGCTGATCAAGCCGTTCCTTATTATTAACAGTATTCTTCGTCGTTCCATTTTGAAGTGGCCTAAAACTCTTCGGATACTTTGGCGAATCTTTAATAGAATTGAAGAAGTCTTTCTTTAATACATCAAGCTTTATGGATTCAAGTAGCCTCTCATCAGCATGCTGCCTCGCAGCATTAACCTCCGCCTGTGCTTTTGCCTGATTGGTAGTCAGATTAATTTTAGGCGCCGAATCTTGCCGGAAACTATTCGATGCCAAGGTCACACCAGCAAAACTGCGGTCATGACTACCGAGTGAATCGCCACCTTTATCTGCGTCGCCAGCCCCTTCTGGCGAGCGCCCATCCGGATCAACAAACCGATACGGATTGTTATTGGCGTAGCCATAGCGGTTAAAGCTGTGCAGCTTCTCAGCCTTGACATCGACCGGGTCCATCGCCAGGAAGCGCCCCGCCACCGCATCGTAATAGCGTGCCCCAAAGTAATCCAGGCCGGTATCGTCATCATGGGTCTTGCCGGTGTACCACTCGCGATTCAGGCCACCATCGCCCCCCACCAGCTTTTCGCCATAGGGCCGGTAATGGGTGCGCCACAGCAGGTTACCGGTGCCATCGGTGGCAGCCAGCACGCTACCGGCTGGGTCGGTGTGGTACCACTGATATTGGGTCTGGTTGCCGGTGATGATGCGACTGGCGACCTTACTGCTGCCCAGGTAGTAGTGCTCGCGGTTTTCGTTCGTTCGATTATATCCAGCGGCTAGATTTGCTGCCGCTTCGCCATTGCATTACCTCGTTCAATAAAAATCAACCACACAGACATAAATTTCTTACTTTTGTATAAATTCCTCAAGATTTACAGTAAACCACTTATCCGATAGAGATGCAGATTCAGGACTTTCTTTTAATCTTTCGCTTGCCCATTTAAGAAGTTTATCTAGATCTCGCCCCAAGTTCTCTGGCATTAACATTTCCGTATCTTCAATTTCAAGACCTAGCCTTATCAACTCCTGCGCCTCTTCACTTGCCCCAGCCAATTGCAACTTGGTCAACAATAACGGGTTAAATAAATAATCTCCAGCCTCATCAACATCAATCGCACCGGATCTTACACAATGACAAAGCCCAATACTGATTATGAACAATAGTCTTTCCAGTCTATACAGCTTCTCGTTTTTCATTTAATAATCACTTTCCATTTTCAGAACTACTCCATCCATTAATTTTAATGCTTATTTCTTTCAAAAATAGGATTAAACCATTTATCGAACATGGGCTTTGGTACGGGAGACTCCTTGAGGGTCTGCATTGCCCTTGATATCATTTCATCAAGCTCTTTTCCAAGACTGGCAGGAGCCAAACTTTCCGTATCCTCTAACTCAGTTCCCGCATGAATTAAATCATGCAACACATCACTCGCTCCTTCCTCCTTCAACAATCTCATCATCAATGGGCTATATAAATATCTTTCCGCCTCATCAATATCGATGGCGCCATTCTTAATGGCATGGCACAACCCAATACTTAGCAAGTAGAAAATCCTCTCCAACCTGTAAATCTCTTCATACATTCTCAGCTCTCCTCAATTAACCGACTGCAAAACCACCATCATGGCCCGTTTTTCATGAATGTTTTTTGGCACTAATTTCATTGTCTTTCTGTCTTGATGATGATGGCAATGCGATGTGGATGTGATTAAATTACCACAAAGTCAAATTTCTTCTTCGTCTCCTCTCCAAGTGAGATTGTGCCATCAAGAGTCATGAAAAAAGGGAATTGTTTACTTGCGATGATCAGTCATTGGCGCTCATGGTTAAAAATATTCAATCTCTAATTTCAAGAATAGCATTGCCCGCAAACGGCAATATTTTTAATCCATTTTTATATAATATCTTTGCGCCATCTGAATATCTACTATTCTTCATATAAGCTTCCGCGAGAGATGTTGGATTGACAGCCCAAATTCCACCCTTGGTAATTTTCCTTACTTTATTGGCGAGCATTTTTGCAACTTTTTTACCATCTTCGTCGTCTGACATAAATGTCAAACCAGACTCCCCTAGCGAATCATCGGTTCTCTTTCCTATTTCAAGTGTGGTATATCCAGAATTAATTTCTTGAAATTTATCTTCAGTATCTGCAAGTAAAATTTCATTAGGAGAAATTACACAATTAAATTTTTCCACCCTCCCTAGATCTTCTAGCCCCTTCTTTTCAGCGTCATCAAGCTTTGAAAGTATCCTCATTGAGAATGGGCGAAATCTCATGATTGCAAAATACAATCCATTTTGATTAAGAATGCCTTCTAATAGAGAAATTAACTCTTCTGAAGTTGCATGAAATTGCAAAGACATTTTCATTTTATTTCCTTTAATCATATCTCTCAAAAGTGGTTGGTAAGCCTACCTGATTATTTAGATCACTCAAGGCTTTTTGTTCTCTGGTTACTGGCGCGCCCGCCGCATTGGTTCTACCTACATTTATTCCTCTAGTTAAACCTTGAGCATCCTCATAAATTACGTCTGGCCGGCGATGTTGTTTGAAGCCACCAGGTGTCGGAATGCTTTTCTCTGCTTTACTACCACCACCTGCTATTATACGGCCGCCTTCATTTATAATTCGATCACCAATTTCCTTAATTTTGGCATTGTGGGGTGCTGCCGGATCAGTTTTTGGTCCACGTTTAACTCTCGTTAACTTTGTTGCAGTGACCGCTATAGACTCGCCTTTGAAGAAAACCACGCCGATGGCAGCCATAGCTTTTGTACCAGCGATTTCCGGTGCTCCCACCCCCATCACCAATGCACTGGCAACCTGCTCATTTCCCATCGGTGCATTTTGAAATCCTGGCACCTTTTGTTGAATGTGAACCTTGCCATCAATACCGCGCATAGCCATGGTGCCTTTGTCACCCAAGCCACCACTGGCCCCTTCCGACTCCATCCCAGTCGGGTCGTTGTATCGGTAGGGGTTGTTGTTAGCGTAACCGTAGCGGTTGAAGCTATATAGGCTGGCGGGATTGACGTCTACCGGGTCCATTGCCAGGAAGCGCCCCGCCACCGCATCGTAGTAGCGCGCCCCAAAGTAATCCAGGCCGGTATCGTCATCATGGGTCTTGCCGGTGTACCACTCGCGATTCAGGCCACCATCACCCCCCCTCCCTAAACCTTTTCCACCAGAAACATCATGTGCAATGCCCTCTCGTACTAGTTGCATGCAAGTTAATTTAGACGCGACTAGATATCAATAAGTGCCAATTCAACTATGCCCGCAACCGGAGCAATCTTTACGCCACTATCAAAAAGTCTTTTTGCACCATCTGTGTATCTGTGGCTTTTATTAACAGACTTAGCCTTGGTAATTGGATTTATTGCCAAGACACCACTTTTTGTTATTTTTTTAATTCTTTTGGAAAAGTTTTTGGCAACTCTCTCTCCATCAACATTGTCAGACATAAATAAAACTGCCGACTCATTTAATTGAACATCCGACACCTTCCCCACATCTAACACAATGCAGCCATCGTTCAAGTCAAGAAATCTATTTAGTGAACTTTCAGGCGCTATTTTCCTTGTAGACAAAGCACAGCGGACATTTTTCTCATTACTTAAGGATAACAACCTCCTACATGCATCATCAATGTCATCAATAATTTCCACAGAAAAAGGCTGGGAATGGAGGATGGAGATAAATACATTACCTTCAAGTACAACTTCCTTCAGAACAGATGTTATTTCACTTGGAAGGGCATGAAATTGTAAGCTCATCTTCATTGCATTACCTCTCTTAATCATATCTCTCAAAAGTTGTAGGAATGCCAGCTCGGTTATTGAGGTCACTCAGTGCCTTTTGCTCTCGCGTTACAGGAGAACCATTTGCTTTTGTTTTTCCAACATTTATCCCCCTTGTTACTCCTTGAGCATCTGTAAATAGAATATCTGGCCTGCGAGACTCTTTAAATCCTCCTGGAGTGTCAATCACTTTTTCAGGTAATCGTCCTCCACCAGCAGTTATGCTTCCACCTTGCGCTTCAATCCGGTCACCAATTTCTCGAATTTTCGCATTATGTGGTGCTGCCGGATCAGTTTTGGGTCCACGTTTAACTCTCGTTAACTTTGTTGCAGTGACCGCTATAGACTCGCCTTTGAAGAAAACCACGCCGATGGCAGCCATAGCTTTTGTACCAGCGATTTCCGGTGCTCCCACCCCCATCACCAATGCACTGGCAACCTGCTCATTTCCCATCGGTGCATTTTGAAATCCTGGCACCTTTTGTTGAATGTGAACCTTGCCATCAATACCGCGCATAGCCATGGTGCCTTTGTCACCCAAGCCACCACTGGCCCCTTCCGACTCCATCCCAGTCGGGTCGTTGTATCGGTAGGGGTTGTTGTTGGCGTAACTATATCGGTTGAAGCTATATAGGCTGGCGGGATTGACGTCTACCGGGTCCATCGCCAGGAAGCGCCCCGCCACCGCATCGTAGTAGCGTGCCCCAAAGTAATCCAGGCCGGTATCGTCATCATGGGTCTTGCCGGTGTACCACTCGCGATTCAGGCCACCATCACCCCCCACCAGCTTTTCGCCATAGGGCCGGTAATGGGTGCGCCACAGCAGGTTACCGGTGCCATCGGTGGCGGCCAGCACGCTACCGGCTGGGTCGGTGTGGTACCACTGATATTGGGTCTGGTTGCCGGT
>NZ_SCOH01000024.1 GCF_005503445.1 Chitinivorax sp. B
CGCCTGAACTGGGCGTTACTGCAGGTCACCAATCAGATCCATGCCGTGTTCTGTGATCGCCCCATGGCAGATCCCTTGGAGGAAGACGGCAAGCTGGCACAGCGTTTCAATGTGCTACGCGAAGCCCCGGGCCGCAACACTCCCTTCACAATACCGGCAGTCGAAGTGCTCAGTCGGGAACAGGTGTTAAGAGAGCGTGCTGAGCAGTTACGCAAAGCCATTACCCCTTATTTGAAAAACAAGCCCGTCATTCGCTCGGTACGGGTATCGGTGTATGGGTTTTCACGTGGTGCTGCTGAGGCCAGGGCATTCTGTAACTGGTTGCTTGAAGCCTATGGCAATGGTGTGGCCGGGATTCCGCTGCAAATCGATTTTTTGGGGATTTTTGATACGGTTGCGTCCGTAGGTATCGCTCACTCTGCCCCTGGTGGGGATGGTCATTTTGCCTGGGCGAGCGAAGCCAACCTGCGGGTGCCACCTGCTGTGCGCCGCTGTGTGCATCTGGCCTCGGTGCATGAGGTACGCGGCTCGTTCCCACTGGATTCGATTGGCAGTGCGCCCAACTGTAAAGAGGTGTTTTACCCCGGTGTGCACTCTGATGTGGGTGGCGGTTACCCACCCAACGACCAGGGGCGGGCATTGGGTGAAGGTGCGGTGGGGGATGCCCGCAAGCTGTCACAGATATCCTTGGCGCAGATGTATCGGGAATCGTTGATTGCAGGGGTGCCGTTGTTACCTAGCAATGAACTGCTAAAGATTCGGCAGGCTGATTTCCAGGTTCACCCCGACACCATCAAACTCTTCAATGCCTACATAGAGTCCACCCGTTTTGGCCGGGTCAAGGCAAAAGGGCCATTGTGGTTGACTGAGACACAGCCGCTGAAGCCCGTGTCTGCCTTGCGTGGTTTGCACTATGGCCTGTTTCTGGCCTGGCGGCGAAGTATGCTGGGGAAAGCACACCAATTGCCGGGTTTGAAGGCCTCAACGGCAGGAACACATGATGAGGATATTTTTGATATTCGTCAGGCCGATGAGGAATTGAAAAAAGAAATCCAGTTTTTGGAAGATCCATCCAAGGATAAGTTTGACAAGGTGGATATCGACCCGGCCATGCAGGCATATGGTGCCGTTCTTGCGAATTCAGTACCGCTTTTTTTGGGAAAGTCGGTGGAATTCCTGTTGAAGAAGTACGCGAGTATTCCCATGAGAGCGAAGCAAAAAGAGTGGGATGATTACCTCAAGCGTGCCTGGTATCAAGAAGTCGAACCCAACACCATCCCCTTGTTTGAGCAATTGATGCATGATTCACGTGCGTGGTTTCGTGTGGGTCAATATCACGAGCCCTATCAGATGTGGGGGTATGTCCGTTATCGTCATATCTATTTACCGGCTGGCGATAAAGAACCCATTGCCAATGAGCCGGAAGATCATTCTGAACATGAACGGAAGATGGCCGAGGCTAGAGCCCAGGCGATTGAGCAGGAAAAGGCGGATCATCAACGGCGCATGGAAAACTTGCGTCAGCAAAAGGAAGCAATCAACGAGCGTTGGAAAGCCAATCCAAGGTCCCCAAATGCTACGGAGGTATTTCGGGAGGCAGATCGCGTCAATCATGAGCAAATGCAGCGCGAACGTCAGCGCCATGCGCAAGCCATGGCTGAGCTGAGCAAGAAGGCGTGATTCTGGCAAGGTATGGTGCAGACTCTGTGTCACGGGCTTCACTAGGACATGTACAAACGAGTGTAGTTGGATGGCAAGCACGCTGACCCATTGTCATTTGATCCGCAGTCTGCCATGCCTATGGCTTGCTGCGCGCCACGCGATAGTGTTTGTTTACCATCTATGATTACCAGTATTCGAGATCGTTATATCAATAGATCGCTAAAGCAGATTTGTGTTGGCATGCGATGTTGAGAATAATGAGTGTATTTAAGGTTTTCATCATTGTGTGTGGGAAGGCGTAGTGGATATGTACAAATTATTATGTGCAACATCTGTTGTATTGTTGGGTTTGGTGGCCTGTAAGCCTCACGAGGAGCAAGTTAAAGAGAAACACACTGCGGGCCAGCAACTGGTGGAAAAAGAAGCTGCTTTGGCCAAAGGGGTGGGTGAGGCTTTGCAGAAAGATGGCCAGAGTGCCGCTGAGGAGCTGGCTGCAGGGGCCGGGAGTTTGCTGAAAGGGATTGCTAAGGGTGTGGATCGGGCAGAGGAACTGACGATTGTGCTTGATGGATCGTCATCGGGTAAAGGGTTGAAAGTAACCCGATCGCAATATGTGGGTAGTGGCCAAGAAAGCGATACGCTAAAGCTGTATGTGATGTCAGCGCAGGCTTACAGTGGCAAATTGCACCTGCGTGCCTTTGACGACAAGGATGCGGAGGTCGGGCGTAGTGACAAGGTGGAAGCCAAGCTGGATGCGGATGATGCCAAGTATGTCGAGTTCAAGTTTGATGATGCGACACCGGTTTCCCGTGTAAAGAAATTTGTGCTGTTTGCGGGGTGAGTTTGATTGCCGGGTCAAGGTAGTTCAGTGCTTGAACCTTTATTGCAAGCTTGATCCATTAAATGGGCGTTGCCATCTGGTTGGCAGCGCCCTTGTTGTTTAGTCTTCCAGCTGATTGGCCCAAACGATGGCGTCGATGTGATGTTCATTGACATCGTCTTCGGTCAGGCCGATACGCTCCGCAATGGCGGTCACCTCTTTCGGGGTGCCGGTTTCGCAGGCCAGGGCGAGCTCCAGGAACGGGTAGTAGTCGCCGTGCTCATTCAATAGCGCATCGACGACGGATTCGGGCAGTTTCAGGTAACCAAGTGCACGATGCAGTGGAAGCTTCAGCAGCACATCCAGTAGTGAGAAGATGCCGGTGAGGAACAGTGCGCTGCCATGCTTTGGGCCAAGAACGCGGCTACCGACCAATTCGATCATGCGGGCACGGATCAAGGCATTGTCCAACAGGGCAAATTCATCGCCGGTATCCTGATTGGTGATGAATAGTAGTAAAGATAACCAGTTGTAGAGTTTATCCCGCCCCAATACCAATACTGCTTGCTCGGCTGTTTCCACATGAGTACGCAGACCGGTGAGTGGGCTATTGACATAGCGTAGGATTTTGAACAGCAGCACCGGATCTCGCTTGAGGGTTTCGGCAATGGTCTGCAGGGCTTCGTCCTGTTTGACTTTATTCAATAGCTCGATGATACGTAACTTATTGGCTTCAACGGGCTTGTCTTCCCATGGCTCACGCGACGTGACGAACGGCCCCTGGAAGTACTCCACTTGTTGGCCATAGGTGCTGTTGCTGAAGACGGCGCTGAATTCTTCATGGACCAGAATGTTCTTGATCAGTACTTCGAGATGGGGGCATTTACTGAGGATGGTATTGATGGCATGGCTGATGTCGAGGTCCGATGGGCGGCTCAGATCCAGAATCAAATACTGGGCCAGCGCATAGTGCTGATGGTCGTTCGACTCAATGCGTCCATCAAACAGGCAGGCAATGCGAAACCCTGCCTCGTGAAGATCAGTGATGCGCTGCCGTTGATCAGCATTGGCTTGTCGGAGCTTGTCGATATCGATACTGAGCACGATGTGTTTGGCCGGCAATTGCTCGATACCGGGGTCGTGCAGGCTGTCCAGCGTGAACAGGGCGACAAAAGCAGAGCGTTTGCCCAGCATGCGATCAATGCCGATGGTGATCAGATGGGCGATCAGGGCAACATCGTAAAATTTGCCAATGGCTGAAGTGAGCACGCGGGCACGGCTGGTGATGCCTTTGTGCAACATGAATTCATAGCCAATTACACGTTGCCTACGATTGAGGATGGCCTCTCGACACAGAAAGGCACGGTCGTCGTGTTCATCACCATTGATGGAAACGGGAGCCTGGTCACTCATGTCTTGATCTGCCTTGGTGGATGAGGTGGTTTGTTGGTATCGCTGCTGATGCTGTTGGGCGCTGGTTGTGGTAAGCATTTCAGGTATTCGAACATTCGAATGATGAAATGATTAACCGCATAGCAAGAATAGCAGCCATGCTGATACATCTAATCTTAGTTATCAGGGCAGATTTTACAAGCGGGTGCAGGGTAAGGGTGTGATCGAGCTGTCAGGGGCTGGATTGTCGGCAAGAGCAGGTGGGTGGTGTTGATGCAACACCACCTTTCCTGGTGGCCTGTGGTTGGGGAGAGGGGCGCGGCTCAGCTGGGCATGGCGAGGGTGCTGTGTTTGCTTGGCTGGTTATCGGCTAATTTCATCATCCCAGAATTTGTTCAGGCGCTTCAATGACACTGGGAATGGTGTTTTCAGCTCTTGAGCGAACAGCGATACTTTCAGTTCTTCGATCAGCCAGCGGAAATCCACCAGCTTCGGTTCATCGATACCTGCTTTGCGATTACGCTCCAGTCGGGCTTGCAGCCTTGCTGACAGTTCGATGATCTCGGCGCTGCGCTGGTTATCCCGTGCTGGATTGTTGGCGTATTTTTCCTGCCGCACCCGCAGGGCTTTCAGATAGCGTGGCAGATGGGTCAACTGAACCCACGGCGTTGCGTGGAAGAACCCTTTGTAAACCAGCTTCTGCATCTGTTCGCGTAATTCGGGTGTGGGTTTTTGTTGTCCGGTCAACTTCAGCACGTTCTGTTGATATTCGGTCGCAATCTGGGCCAGCAGTTGCATTGCGCCCTGTGTGACTGCCGGTAGGCGGGTTTTGGCCTTTTGGCGTAGGTCGGCGAAGGCTTTCTCGTTACGTGGCAGCGCTTCGTCACCGATAAAGGCACGGTCGGTGATGGCGAGCAGAATGTCGTCCTTGAGGTCGTCCGCATTGGCTACTGCCCGGAGTTGCATGGCGATCTGGGTGAAGTTGGGCAGGCTTTTTTCCAGCTGCTTCATCTGTTCCTTCAATTCTAGCCGTAGCAAGCGCCGCACGCCGCCCCGCATGGCGTAAGAGGCTTCCTGCTCGGTGTCGAACAGGCGGATGGCGACAGAGTCACCCATGTCTTCCAGCGCCGGGTACCCGGTGAGTTGTTGACGGCCTTTGCTGAAGGCGATTTTTTCAGGCAGGTCGCCAAAATCCCACTTGGTCAGGCCTTCGCGTTCAATACTGGGTGCATTGTCGCGGAAAGTCAGTTGTGCCGCTTGTCCCAATTGTGCTTTCAATTGGTTCAGGTCGCGGCCCATGGCCAGTTCATTCTTCCCGTCGTCCACAATGCGGAAGTTCATGAAGCAGTGAGGGGACAGACCATCCAGCGACCAGTCCTCACGCGATACATGCTGGCCGGTGCGCTGCTTGATAAAAGCCGCCAAGGCATCAAGCAATGGGCCGTCGCCAATTGGCAGGTCGGTCAACGCATTGGTGACAAAATCCGGTACGGGCACGCAGTTGCGGCGCAGGGCTTTAGGTAGCGACTTGATCAGGCTGGTGAGCTTTTCGCGCAACATGCCGGGCACCAACCAGTCGAACTGTTCAGGCTCCAGCTGATTCAGCAGCGCCAGGGGAACGGTGACGGTGACGCCGTCCAATGCGTGACCCGGTTCGAAACGGTATTTGAGCGACAGCTTGGCACCGGCAATCATCATATGCTCCGGGTACTGTTCTGCCGTGACCTGATCGGCGCCATGTCGCATCAGGCGCTCACGGGTCATCCACAGCAGCTTGGGCTGGTGCTTCTCGGCCTGCTCGCGCCAGGCTTCAAAGCCGGCTGCACTACACACATCCTGCGGAATGATGGCATCGTAGAACTCGAAGATGGCATGCTCATCCACCAGCACATCAGGGCGACGGGATTTGTGTTCCAACTGCTCGATATCACGTACCAGATCCCGGTTGTGCTGGTAGAAACCACCACGGGTGTTGAATTGGAATGTGGCCAGCGCTTCACGGATGAACAGCTCACGTGCTTCCTGTGGGTTGATGCGGCCATAGGACACATTCCGGCGGGGTACGATGGGTAACCCATACAAGGTGACGCGTTCCCAGGCCACGACCTCACCACGATCTTTTTCCCAGTGCGGTTCGTAGTAATGGCTTTTGCACAATGTCTTGGCAATCGACTCCACCCATTCAGGCTCAATTTTGGCCACGCAACGTGCATACAGTTTGGTGGTTTCCACCAGTTCACTGGTCAATACCCATTTGGGACGCGTTTTCTTGAGGCCAGAGCCGGGGAAGATCGAGAATTTGATACCACGCGCTCCCAGGTACTGTTCGTCTTCGGTCTGCTTCATACCCAGGTTGCCAAGCAGGCCGGCCATCAGTGCCTTGTGAATCTGTTCATAGGTCGCGGGCAGCTCGTTGATCCGCAGGCCCATCTCGCCAACAATGCTCGCCAGTTGCGCATGCAGCTCACGCCATTCGCGCAATCGTAAATGTGACAGGTAGTGATCGTGACAGAGGTTGATCAGTTGCTTGTTGGATTTTTTATGCTTCAACGCATCGTCGAAGAATTCCCACAGTTTGAGATAGCTCAGAAAGTCCGAGCGTTCATCGGTAAAACGTGCCTGTGCACGGTCCACTGCTTCACGCGCTTCATAAGGACGTTCGCGCGGGTCCTGAATGGACAGGCCGGAAGCAATGGTGAGAATCTCGGCCAGGCAATGCTCATCACGCCCGGCTAGTAGCATCCGACCGATTTTCGGGTCGACCGGTAATTTGGCCAATTCTTGGCCCAGCGAGGTCAATTGACGTTTGTCATCAACCGCACCGAGTTCCTGCAAATGCTGATATCCATCGGCAATCTGACGGGAGGAGGGGGCCTCGATGAACGGGAAGTCTTCGACATCACCCAGATGTAACGAGGCCATGCGCAAAATCACATTCGCCAGCGAAGACCGCAGGATTTCCGGATCGGTGAACGGTGGACGGGCGTTGAAATCATTCTCGTCATAAAGCCGTACACAGATGCCTTCGGCTACCCGGCCGCAACGACCAGCACGTTGCCGGGCCGATGCCTGGCTGACTTTTTCGATCTGCAGTTGTGCCACCTTGGCACGAGCGCTGTAGCGGTTGACACGTGCCAAACCGGTATCGATCACGTAACGGATGCCGGGTACGGTCAAGGATGTTTCGGCCACGTTGGTTGCCAGCACGACCCGGCGCTGCCCGCCGGAACGGAACACTCGTTGCTGGTCTTCGATCGACAGGCGAGCGAACAGCGGCAGAATCTCTACCCCTCGCAGCTGATGCTTGCGCAAATGTTCAGCCGTGTCACGGATTTCGCGTTCGCCCGGCAGAAACACCAGAATGTCGCCACTGCCTTCACGAATCAACTCATCCACCGCGTCGACAATGGCTTCTTCCATGTCTTCCTCACGGTCGTCTTCATCTTTGGTCTGCAATGGGCGATAACGGACTTCAACGGGATAGGTGCGCCCGGATACCTCAATCACCGGCGCGCCGTTGAAGTGTTTGCTGAAGCGATCGGCGTCAATGGTGGCGGAGGTCACGATGATTTTCAAATCGGGCCGCTTTGGAAGCAGCTGCTTCAGGTAACCCAGCAGGAAATCGATGTTCAGGCTGCGTTCGTGCGCTTCATCGATGATGATGGTGTCGTAGGCATTCAGATAGCGATCGCCCTGTGTCTCTGCCAGCAAGATGCCATCAGTCATCAGTTTGATGTAATTACGCTCACTGATCTTGTCATTGAAGCGTACTTTGTAACCGACGATGTCACCTAATTGCGATTCCAGTTCCTGAGCAAGCCGACCGGCAACCGAGCGGGCAGCAATCCGCCGGGGTTGGGTATGGCCGATCAGGCCTGCTGCACCACGCCCCAATTCCAGGCAGATCTTGGGTAATTGGGTGGTTTTACCCGAACCCGTTTCACCACACACAATCACGACCTGATGCTTGTCGATGGCCGCTCGCAGCTCATCCCGCTTCTGATTGACCGGTAGTACCGGGTCAAAGCTGGGTTTGGGCTGTGCTGCAACACGGGTAGCCAACTTGGTGGCAGAGGAGGTGATCAGCCCATCCAGATCGGCCAGCATCTTGTCGGAAGGCTTGCCTTGTTTCAGGCGTTCCTCAAGTTGCCGCAACCGGCGCTTGATGGGTTGGCGATCGATCAACAGGCAGTGTGACAGGCGTTGGTATAAGGGGCGCAGGGCAGCGTGCATAGGTAAGTCGTTATCTGCAAAAGTACAACAAAGCCCATCATGCTAGCACATTGCCTGGTTTGGCTTGTAGTTACTGCGTGAATCCGCGGTCGTGGCCAGCGGGGCAATGCTGCAACTACGCGCTAAATAACATAATCAAATACGAACATTTACTATTTATGGCGTGATGCATTCATTGATTTATTAATCCGGAATAATTCATTTTTATGATTTTCAAAGATTTTTTTGCTACTTCTCACTTTCTTTGGATTGAGTCTGCGCACCATTTTGGTGATTTGTTGCACTTTATTAGGGATTGATGTTTTTGATTAATTGCATGTTGTTGACAGCGATGTTCTATTTAAGAAGAATTGTTTCGGATAAATGACTGTTTTATTTTTGTGGCTTGGTGCGGGCGACTGAATTTCCATGCTCGTCATCATGTAGTGAATTTCATGATTTGCAACGGGTTGATTGTACGATGCTGAATGTTGTTGCAACTGAATTGAATTCTGAAGATGCCATTTTGTTGATGGATGAATTGTCTTCTCGCTTGTATGACATCACGGGGAGTGATGGCAGGAAAAATTTCCGGATGGATGAGTTTTCCGGGCCGCGATCGGTGTTCCTGATGGCGCGGTCTGGTTTGGAGCCAATCGGATGTGGTGCATTGCGGCCAATCTCCGATTCGATTTGTGAAATAAAGCGGATGTATTCGCGGCATCCCGGTAAGGGAGTAGGGGGTGCCATGCTTCGGGCACTTGAGGAATATGCGGCCAGATTTTCTTATGAAGCCATCTGGCTGGAAACGCGTGTGGTGAATGACGAAGCTGTCAGGTTCTATTTGGCGAATGGGTATCAAGTTCGTGAGAATTACGGTCCTTATATCGGGCGGCAGGATGCCATCTGCTTCGAGAAGATGGTAATGCCTGGTTGATCTAATTTCTCGGGATGGTGGGGTGGCTAATTCTAATGCTATCCATCCGAATTTAATCTTCAGTCAATTCCAATTTGTGCATTGATCGCCAGGGTGATATTGACCTGGTTGGGGATTTCTTTGTTTTTTTATTGATCCCGATGAACAGCAGGGTGACGATCGCCCAAGTTGGTTGACGGGTAGTGGAGTGTCGGCAAATGGAAATTGCAGTAGTAGGCATGGATGGGGTGTTTCCAATGGCGGCGGATGTCGCTGCCTTGTGGTCGCACTTGTTGGCTGGGCGAGAATGCATTACCGATTTCACCGATGAAACGCTGCTGGCGGCGGGTGTCGATCCCTCCCTATTGGCTGACCCGAGTTATGTGAAGCGACGCCCGTTGGTTGGGGCTGTAGATCAATTTGATGCGCGTTTTTTCGGTTTTACCGAGATTGAGGCAGAGGCACTGGATCCTCAGCTCCGTTTAATGATGCAGTGCGCCTACCACGCGATGGAGGAAGCCTCTGCCACCAATGACACAACGCGGCTGCGCACGGGTGTATTCGCTGGCTTGCGTCATTCCCGTTATCTGGAGCAGCACTTGCTTTTCAGCGAGCGACACCTCGAATCGCTGGGTTCGGATTATCTGCAGATGATCAACCGCAAGGATAGTGCAGCAACCTTGCTGGCCTATAAGCTCAATCTAGGCGGGCCCGCAATCAGTGTGAACACGGCATGCTCAACATCGCTGCTGGCCGTACATTTGGCCTGTAACAGTCTGTTGACCTTTGAATGCGATGTGGCATTGGCCGGTGGGGCGGCTCTGCCGGCCTTTGCACCGGAGGGGCAGCATTATGTACCAGGTGGGTTCCTCGCATCGGATGGCCGGTGTCGACCATTCTCCGACGGAGCAGATGGCACGATCGATGGGGCTGGTGTCGGTGTCGTGGTGCTGAAACGGCTGGAGGATGCCTTGCGTGATGGCAACCGGATTCACGCCGTGATTCTGGGTAGTGCCGCCAATAACGATGGTAGCGATAAGGTTGGTTATACCGCACCCAGCGTTAACGGTCAGGTACGAGTGATTACCGATGCACTGGAAGTGGCAGGTGTTTCGCCGGATACCATTGGTTTTGTGGAAACACACGGCACGGGCACCAAATTGGGTGACCCGATCGAGGTGCGTGCCTTGACGCAGGCTTACCGGCAGTACACGCAACGACGGGGATTCTGCTATCTCGGGTCAGTCAAGGCAAATGTTGGCCATCTGGGGGCCGCCGCAGGCGTGGCGGGCTTGATCAAGGCCGTACTGGTCTTGCGTGAGGGGCAGATTCCACCGTTGACCCACTTTATCAAACCTAATCCGCAGTTGCAGTTGGATACCACACCTTTTTCCATACCAACCAGTGTGGTGCCATTTATGGATGGGGAAGGCCCGCGTCGTGCGGCAGTGAGCAGCTTTGGTATTGGTGGCACCAATGTGCATGTGGTGTTGCAACGTGCACCGGATCAAGCTGAACCTGAAGCCCAATCAACCTTGCCAATATTGCTGGTGCTGTCTGCCAAAAGCCCAGCCGCATTGGCGAAAACTGCCCAGGCGGTAGCATCACATCTGGCTGGCTTATCCGATGCTGAATTACGTGGTGTGGCGGCCAGTTTGCTGCAAGGACGATCGCAGTCGTCTTACCGGCATGCAATGGCGGTGGCATCAATGGAAGACGCCGCGAAGCGATTTGCGAATGTAGGGTCTGCTTTGCAGCCGGTTGGTATCAACGCTCCCGAAGTGGCCTTCCTGTTTCCAGGGCAGGGCGCACAGCACGAGGGGATGACGCTCGCGCTATGCGATCACTTTCCGGTATTTGCCAAGGCCCTGGCAGAGGTCGTTGATTTGGTACAGCAGTATGGCGGGTTTGATCTGATGGCGATGATCAACGCGACATCGCCTGACCTGTTGACCCAGACTGCCCACACACAACCTGCATTGTTTGCCACTGAGTATGCATTGGCGCAATTGTGGCAATCGTTGGGCGTCAAACCGGCGGTATTGCTGGGGCATAGCATTGGCGAGCTGACTGCGGCCTGTGTGGCCAAGGTGATGTCATTGTCCGATGCGGTCCGCCTGGTGTGCGCACGTGGTCGATTCATGCAGGCTGCGCCGGGTGGAGCCATGCTGGCGGTATCCATGACGGCATCGGATTTGACGCGCCAGTTGCCGGAATCCGTCGAAATCGCCGTCATCAATGGACAGTCAGCCTGTGTCGCGGCCGGGCCAGTCGATGCAATCGACCGTCTGGCTGTGCAGCTCGAATCGGCTCGCATTGGCCATCGTCGCCTCAACACCTCACATGCTTTCCATTCGGCATCTATGGAAGGCGCCGCAGCCGCATTCCAGCTACTGGTTACCGAGATTCAGTTGGCGCCACCGCAGATTCCGATCATCTCCAATGTGACTGGTGACGTGTTGTCTGATGCTGATGCGACATCGCCTGCATATTGGGCGCTGCAATTGCGCAGCACGGTGCAATTTGCCCAAGGCCTGCAAAGCGTGGCCAACCAGTCGGTTGCGATGGTGTTGGAAGTGGGGCCAGGGAATGTATTGACCAGCCTGGCACGTAGTGAACTGCGCGCCATGACGTGCATTGCTTCACAGCCAAATGCCGCCCGTCGCGAAAAGGCGCTGCTGACATTGATGGCGGCGGCTGGCGAGCTATGGGTGCGTGGCGTCACGGTTGATCTGGCCAAGGTCAGTCAGTTAGCGCCCACTACGCAACAAGTTGGGTTGCCTGGTTATTGCTTCGAGCGTCAGTCCTACTGGGTGCCAGCCAGCGCTGCCAAACCTGCGCCTGTGCTGCCAGCAGCATTGGGTCAGCCCGTTGGTGTGATCGAATGCTTGCCTCTGCTGGGGCAGGTTGCACGGGCTACCGCTGAGCCAACGGTACAACTGGTTCATCAACGGCCTGATCTGGCTGCGATGCTGGTTGCTGAACTGCAGCAGGTGGGGTGCCAGGTTCGTCTTCTCGATATCGCAGATCTGTCATCAACCCGCCTCGACCCGGCTTTGCCGACCTTGTTGCTGGACACGTCAGCTGATGGTGATGTACGTGACCAATTGGGTGCTTGGGCACAGGCATGGCCTATGACCGTGCTGCGCCATACTACCATGGTCACCGAAGAGGCGTTGCTGGTTGATGGCATGACTGCGGATTTCTCCAAAGTGACCAATTGTCGTGCGGTTGCCACCCACTGTGCCCGGTCTGCTCCGGCCAAGCCTGTGATGCTGCTGGATGGCACCAGTCTGGCCATCCGCACCGGTGCTGTCGATGCCCGGCATGAATCGGTTGCGCTCGCGGGCTGGCAGGGCGTACCTGAATCATGGCTGGCTCAGTTGCCGGTTGATACCGCATCGTTTTCTTCCACGCCGCAATGGACCATTTGGGCCCTGACCGGGCAAATCACACCCAGTGAGTTGGATTGGCCAGAAGGCAGGCATTGGCTATTGGTCGATAGCGCGGATTTGCCCAGCGGATTGCGGGCAAGGCGCCTGCACGCCGCTCGCCAAGCCCTGCTGACGGCCAATGCAGCGAGTGTGCGTTGGTTGATTCTACAGCAACCGCTGGTGCAACTTACCCCAGCCAAATTGATGGAGGCGGTCAAGTTGTCACTCGTTGGCGAACAATCCATTTATCTGCATTTGCAAAAAGAGGAGGTGGCCATGAGCTTGCCACATGCATCTACAGGTGCACCGCAAATCGAGGCTGCGGTTGATCTGAGTGACATTCCTGCGGTGATTACCGGTATCTGGACCAAGGTACTGGGCATCGAACAGGTTGGCCCGCATGACAATTTCTTCGATCTGGGTGGCAATTCACTTTGGGCATTGCAGATTGTCAGCAAGGTCAATGCTGCATTTGGCTGTGAGATTCATCTGTCTGAGTTGCTGGGGGCCGCGACGGTGACGGATCTGGCTGCATTGGTGGAGAAAAGGCTGCTGAGCACGGTGGATGAAGGGGAGTTGGATGCGCTGCTGAGTGAGCTGGGTGACCTGTCACCGGAAGAAATCCATCAACTGTTGGAATCGCAGACCTGACGGAGCCTTGCCATGAGTGATTTGAAACAGAAGTTGGCCGGTTTGACACCGGAGCAATTGGCCAAGTTGAAAAGCCAACTGGCCACCAAAAAACCGGTGGAGTCGAATGGCAAGCCGCTGGATTTCACCATTTTCTTTTTTTCAGCAGATGGAACGAGCGATGGTGGTGACAAATACGACATGCTGTTCCGTTGCGCCGAATTTGGCGATCGCCATGGCTATAAGGCGATCTGGATGCCGGAACGTCATTTCACCCCATTTGGCGGTTTGTACCCGAACCCGTCGGTGTTGGCGGCAGCGTTGGCGGTGAAGACCAGTCGTATCGAACTGCGTGCCGGCAGCGTGGCATTACCGTTGCATAACCCGATTCGGGTTGCGGAAGAATGGGCAGTGGTCGACAACCTGTCGAAAGGGCGGGTGGCCTTGTCGTTTGCCAGTGGCTGGCACAAGACTGATTTCGCATTGCGGCCCGAGGCCTATGAAGACCGGCGGATGCTGATGGGCCCCAGTCTGGACATGGTTCAGCGATTGTGGCGTGGTGAAAAGGTGTCAGTCCCCGGTGTGGATGGCGAACCGGTCGACATCATCTCCTATCCGCGTCCGGTTCAACCGGCGCTGCGCTTCTGGTTGACCTGTGCTTCGCCAACGGGTTGGGAAAAGGCTGGTGAGATGGGGGCCAATGTGTTGTGCATGCTCGGTTCTTCCATCAGCAAGCTGGAACAGCAGATTGCCGTCTACCGGCAGGCTCGGGCCAAGGCGGGCCATGCACCTGCGGATGGCATCGTGAGTGTGATGTTGCATACCTATGTCGATAACGACAGCAAGCGAGCCAAGGACAAGGTCCGTGGGCCGATGAAGCAATACCTCGAAGACTACATCCAGCAATACAACGTACTGGTCGATGAATCGATCAAACAGGATGTGGCGGCAAACAAAGATGCATTTCTCGAATTTGCATTTGAGCGCTATTTCGAGCAGGCCTCATTACTGGGCCCACAAGACAAATGCCAGGCACTGCTGAACACGCTGGCTGATATCGGCGTCAACGAGATTGCCTGTCTGGTGGATTTTGGTGTCTCGACTGAAGACGTGCTGCAAAGCCTGGCCTTGCTCAAGGAAATGGATGATCGCCGTCGCATCCAGCCCGCCGCTGTTACCGAACCTGCCACTGTGGAATGAACATGACTCAACCCAATGTACAACTCGACAATCTGCCCCCTGAGCTGCGTGCCAAGCTGTTGGCCAAATTGGCAGAACGTTCACGCCAAGCCAGTAAGAACATTACCTTGCATAAGCAACCGGCCGACTGGCTACGTCTGGATCAACGGTCGTTGTTGAGTCTGTTTGCGGCAGGCGAAGAGGCGCCGGTCGATGCCGTTTCCATCACCTGCATGACGGATCGGGTGGTCGGGAACGGGGTGACGTTGTCGGATGTGACACACAAGTTATGTGGCGATTTGCCCATGCTGACCAATATCCGTGAGCTGTCGATCGGTCGTATCGCGACCCTGACCTTGCCCCGTACACACGGCCAGATCTATGCCGAGAGCCAGGATGTAGTCAGGTTGGTGGAGCAGAGTCTGAACATGGCTGCCCTGATTGGTGCCAAGACCGTTTCGCTGACGGGCTTGATTCCGTCGGCGACTGAGTATGGTCGTGCAGTCAGACATCGCGAAGGTCAGCCAACGATTACCACGGGTCATGCCACTACGACTTCATCGGTATTGCTGGCACTGAAGCGCTTGCTGGAGGAGAGTGGTCGGCATCTGGCTGACGAGGATCTGTGTTTCATCGGATTGGGTTCGATCGGTACGTCAACATTGCGACTGATGCTGAATGCGCTGGATCACCCAAAAAGCCTGACCTTGTGCGATGTCTATGCCAAGCAAGCCGACATCGAAGCTTTGATGCGTGAGATTCGCGAGGACTTCGAATTCACGGGCAATTTGCGCTTTACCCCATCCCAGCGTACCTGCCCGGATGAAGTGTACGAAGCCACCGTCGTGGTTGGGGCAACCAATGCACCGAATGTACTGGATATCCATCGGGTCAAACCGGGCACCTTGGTCGTGGACGACTCCGACCCGCATTGCTTTGACGCCCAACAAGCCATTGAGCGTTTCGAAAACTGTGGCGACATTCTGTTTACCGAGGGTGGAGCGCTGCGTTCGCCAGATGTGGTCAAACACACCATTTATGTACCTGAACAGTTTGAATGGGCGCTGCAATACCCGGTCGATGACGACAATGCGCATCACATCACCGGTTGCATCTTCTCCAGTCTGCTGTCGGCCAAGTATGGCTACCCACGTACGCTGGGCATGGTCAGCCAGGAGGATGCCTGGACACACCTTTCCGGGTTGGTCAAATACGGCTTTACCGCATCCAACCTGCATTGCGGTCCCTATCGATTGCAGCGGGAGCGGATCGATACCTTCCGTCGCCAGTTCGGCCATACCGAGGCGCGGCCGGTCAAGGTGTATTTCGACGAGCACGCCTGAGAACCTGTTCAATGTCTTATTGCGCGACCACGATCAGGGCTCATGTGCTGCTCAACATCCGCATGTATCACCCCTACACGCCGGTTTTTGTGCTGCACTTCACCCCGCTGGTGGCCGCTCATCACAGACCTTGAACAGGTTCTGAGGCGCCTAATGGCAAACCCTGCCCGTTTGCCAGAACCTGATGATTCCCACCGCTACCTGTGGTTTGTTCGGATAGCGGGTAGCGCTTTGAGATGACGATGATGCAACTTCCTGGCAATGCGAAGAATTACTATGATGTGATCCGTCACTGGGCGGACGTGCGACCGGATCAACTGGCCTTCAATTTTATGCAGAACGGTGAGGAAACCACCGCCACGCTGACTTTTGGCCAATTGGATCAAGAGGCGAGAGCTGTCGCCGGCATGTTGCAGACCCGTGGGTTGTCGGGTCAGGCTGTACTGTTGCAGTATCGGCCCGGCCTGGACTTCATCGTGGCATTTTTCGGTTGCCTGTATGCGGGCGCCATTGCGGTATCTGCTTACCCGCCCACGGGCAATCGCTCCAAATCTGATCGTTTGCAAAAGTTGGTGGCCAGTTGTGGCGCCCAGACGATTCTGACCAATGCTGCCACCTTGCCGGATTTGTTGCGTGAAGCAGAGGCGTCGGATCGCGATCCATTACCGATGATCTGCACGGACCAATTGTCAACCGTGGAGGCATTACTATGGAGAAACCCAGCCGCCACAACGGGAACCATTGCTTTCCTGCAGTATTCGTCGGGCTCAACGGGCGACCCGAAAGGCGTCATCATCAGTCATGGCAACATCCTGCAAAACCAGCAACTGATTCGTGAAGGCATGGGCAATGGCCCCCACACCGTGTTTGCCAGCTGGTTGCCATTGTTTCATGACATGGGGCTGATCGGTAACGTGATGCAGCCGTTGTTCTTGGGGGTGCCGTGCCATTTGATGCCGCCAATGGCTTTCCTGCAAAAGCCGCTGCGCTGGTTGAAGGTCATTTCCGAGCAGGGGGTGACGTGTACGGGTGGCCCCAATTTTGCCTATGACCTGTGTGTCGACAAAGTAGCGGAAGCTGATCGTGCCGGGTTGGATTTATCCAGTTGGTCAGTGGTGTATAACGGCGCTGAGCCAATCCGTGCCGCGACACAACGACGTTTTCTGGAAACCTACGCGCCACACGGGGTACGGGAAAGCGCGATCTATCCTTGTTATGGGCTGGCCGAGGCTACGCTGTTCGTGACCGGCCCAGTGCCGGGCAGCATCTCCCCAATGATCGAGGTGGATGCCGATGCACTGGAGTCAGGTGTGTTGGCACCGCTGTTGGCCAGTACGGCTCAACGCACCCGTTCGCTGGTCAGTTGCGGTAAACCTTGGGGTGATCAACAGGTTCGGATCGTTCACCCGGAAACGCGCAAGTTATGTGCCGCGGGCGAAATCGGCGAAATCTGGCTGCAAGGCGAAAGTGTTTCGCGTGGCTATTGGATGCGACCCGACGCGGATGCGGCCGTGTTTCAGATTTGTGCCGATCTGCCCGATGCTGGGCTGTTTTGTCGTACGGGTGATCTGGGCACGTTGCTGGATGGGGAGTTGTATGTCACTGGTCGTCTCAAGGAATTGCTGATTGTCCGTGGCCGTAACCATTATCCGCAGGATATTGAAGCAACCGTACAACAAGCGTGGTCTGGCTTTGTCAGTGGCGGTGGGGCAGCTTTTCTGCATGAGGGCGGGCAAGGGGAGCAATTGGTCGTGGTGCAGGAAGTCGGGCGCACCGCGTTACGCCAATATGATCACGAAGCCGTATTGCAGCAGGTTCGCGAGCGAGTGGCTGCAGTCCATGGCTTGACGTTGTCCCGGCTCATTGCCATCAAGCCGGCAACGTTGGCTAAGACCTCCAGCGGCAAGATCCGTCGTGGTTTCATGAAATCGGCCTGGTTGTCGGGTGGCCTGTCGTTGGTCGAGGGGCAATCAAATGCGCTTGACGCAGCTCACCAGACAAGTGATCAAGGCTTGGTCGCCCTGGCCTTGCAAGATATCGCGATCCCATTGCCACGGCTCGACCCCAACGCCAGTTTGTTGCAGGCCGGGCTGGATTCATTACAGCTGATTGAATTGCAAGGCAGTTTGGGGAGGCGCCTGGGTAGCCTGCCCCCGATTGAATGGCTATTCAGCGAGCAATCGCTTGCCGAATTGGAAGCTGCATTGATCAACCTGCCGCGTGATTCTGTCGCGTCGGCCGTGACATCGCTTGCAACAACCGATGCATCGGTAAGCTTTACCCCTGCCACCTCGGGCCAGCGACGCTTGTGGTTGCTTGACCAGCAAGGAGCGGGCAGCGCCTACAACATCGCCGCAGGTATTGCCTGGCAGGGCAAGCTGAATCTTCAGGCCTGGTGCCAGGCGTTGAATGCCTGTTTGGCGCGTCATCCCGCCCTGCGTACCTTACTGATTGAGCAGAATGGTGAGCTGAGCCAGCAGTTGGCTGATGCACAACCGATGGTCGACTTGATTCCCGTGCCAGAACAACCGCCGGAGGATTGGCTGGCGGCTTTCGCCAATCGCCCGTTCGATCTGGCACATGACCTGCCGATTCGGGTCTGCATGACACAAGCGGATGCAGAGACCCATTACTTCTTTATCAGCGTCCACCATACCGCCATCGACGGCTGGGGTTTTTCAGTACTGCTGAAGGAATTGCGCAGTGCCTATGACAGTTTCTGCCAGGGCACCATACCGACTTGGCCTGTCAATAGCACGACCATGGCGGACGTGGCACGTCGTCAGCATTCAGCTCAGCATGACACGGCGTTGGCGTTTTGGCGTGAACGGCTGACATCTCCGCCTGTTCCTATCCGTTTTAATGGGGCGGGTGAAGTGGCTGGTGCCGCCTTTGCGGGTGGCGATTTGCTGTTCGATTTACCCATTGAGTTATGTAACCAGTTAAGTGCCTGCGCCGCGTCGAGCGGTGTGACGCCGTATCATTGGTTGCTGGCGGTGTACAAGCTGTTGCTGAGCAAGTATGCGGGGCAACGTGACCTGTGCGTGTTGGTACCGGTCGCCAACCGCAGCCACCCGGACACCCAGCCACTGGTGGGTTTCCTGACCAACACCGTGGTCAGCCGCAGTGTGCTGGACCCAGCGCAATCGCTGCTGGCCTTGGTGCAGCAGGAAGCGGCGGCGACGCGGGCGATGCTGCCGCACCAGGGTATCCCGTTCGAACAGGTGGTGGCGGATGGCCGGGCACGTGGCGACACAGTGCCCAGCAACCTGATGTTCAGCCTGCAGACGGTATCGGAACAGGACCTGGCGCTGCCGGGCCTGCGCACCCGGCTGCTGCGTTACCGCCCGCAGCAAGCCAAGTTCGACCTGTGTCTGACGGTGGAACAACGCGGTCAACACTGGCAAGGCCTGTTCGACTACCGGCAGGCGGCACTGAGCGCGGCGCAGGTAGCGACCTTGGCCGCCGGCTACCAGACCTTGCTGCGCCAGGCGTTGGCCGACCCACAGCGTGTACTGGGCGAGTTCGCCCTGGCCGAGCCGAGCGCACCGGCCGCGCTGGCGCGCCCCACACCCTGGCAGCCGGTGCTGGCCCAGATCGCCGCGCAAGTGGCCGCCACGCCGCAGGCGGTGGCGCTGGTCCAGGGCGACCAGTCACTGGACTACGCCACCCTGTGGGCACGAGTGGGCGCCACCGCCGAGCAACTGCGGCAGCATGGCCTGGGTGCCGGGCAGCAGATCGGCCTGCAACTGCCGGCCAGCCCGGCACTGGTGATCGCGCTGCTGGCCAGCCTGGCAGTCGGGGCCGCCTATGTCCCGCTGGACCCGCAACTGCCGCTGGCCCGGCGACAGACCCTGATCGAAGAAGCGCAACTGTCGGCGCTGTTCCTGACCGCGGAGCCGACCGACGCCACCGTCACAGAGACTGCCACGTCCACCATCCCCTTATTGACCGTCTCGCCCCATCGGCTGGCTGACTGGCAACCCACGCCGGTCGAACCGACCGACGCGGCCTACCTGATCTTCACCTCCGGCTCCACCGGACGGCCGAAAGCCGCGCGGGTGCATCACGGCGGCCTGACCGGCCTGTTGCAGTGGTACCGGCAGACCTGCCTGACCGACGCGGCCCGGGTGTTGGTGATCAGCAACCCCAGCTTCGACCTGACCCAGAAGAACCTGCTCGGTCCGCTGACCTGCGGTGGCCAGATCGGCTTCCCGAGCAGCGCCCGCTTCGACCCGCAAGCGATCCTGCAGGCGCTCCAGGTACAACAGGCGCAACTGGTCAACTGCACCCCGACCGCCTTCCACAGCCTGCTGCTGGACAGCGAACCCGACCACTACCGGGCATTGGCCAGCCTGCGGCAAGTGGTCCTGGGCGGCGAACCGATCCAGCTGGAGCCGTTACGGCACTGGCAGCAGGTCAGCGGCAGTCCGGCGCGTATCCTCAACAGCTATGGCCCCACCGAATGCGCCGACGTGGTCGCCTACCACTGGCTGGCGGCCGACCTGCAACAACAGACAAGCCCGGTGCCCTTGGGCCATGCTGTGGCTGGTTGCTGGCTGCAAGTGGTCGACCAGGACGGTCAGCCGCTGCCGGAGGGGGTGGTCGGTGAACTGCAGATCGACGGCGACTGCGTCGGACTGGGCTACTTCCAGCGCCCGGACCTGACCGTGCAGGCCTTCCTGAGCGGCGGCCTTGGCCATACCGGGCAACGCTACCGCACCGGTGACCTGGTGTACTGCCAGGACGGCTGCTACCACTACCTGGGCCGTCGCGACCAACAGATCAAACTGAACGGCTACCGCATCGAACTGGGGGAGATCGAAGCCGCCCTGCTGGCGGTGCCGGCGATCGCCCAGGCAGCGGTGGCCTTGCGTCAGGACGACCACGGCCACCCGATCCTGGTCGGCTTCTACCAGAGCCGGGATGGCCAGGCGCAAGCGGAAGCCAGCTTGCGGCAGACCCTGGCGCAGACCCTGGCCAGCTACCAGCTGCCGGCCCGTTACCTGTGGCTGCCTGAGCTGCCGCTGACCCGCAGCGGCAAGGTGGACCGTAACGCCTTGCCGCAGCACCTGCCGGCCCGGCAGGAGGGGACCGCGCAGCAGGACGACTGGACCGCATCGGAACGGCAACTGGCGGGCCTGTGGCAAACCTTGCTGGGGCAGGCGCCACGGCAGCGGACGGACGACTTCTTTGCCCTGGGTGGGCATTCGCTGCTGGCGTTGGAACTGGTACGGCGCGTCCGGCAGGAGCTGGGCTTGGCGCTGAGCGTGGAAGCCATCTTCCGCCATGGCCAGCTGGCCGACATGGCCCAGCAACTGCAAGCCACTGCGGCCGAGGCCCCGATCCCGGCCCTGGCTGGCGGCTCGCCGCAGCCCGCCACCCCTGGCCAGCAACGGCTGTGGTTATTGGACCGGTTAGGCGCCGGCAGTGCCTACCATGTGGCGGCAGGCATCGAACTGCATGGTCCGTTGCAACGCGAGGCGTGGCAACAAGCCGTACTTGCCACCTTGCAACGTCATCCCGCCTTGCGGACCCGCCTGCAGGAGCACGCCGGGCAACTGCAGCAACACTGGGACCTACCGGCCCCAGACTGCGCTCTGCAGTCTGCCCCCGCCAGCGACAGCCAGGCCTTGTTGCAGGCCTTTGCCGATCGACCGTTCGATCTGGCGCAGGATGCCCCGTGCCGCAGTCAATTGATCTGTCACGGTCCTGAGCATCACACCTTCCTGCTGTGTCTGCACCATAGCGCCATCGACGAATGGGCGATGGCGCAGTTGCTGGACGAACTGACCGCGACCTATCAGCACCTGCTGCAGACCGGTCAATTGCCCTCATTGCCGGCGGTGACGCTGACGGTGGCGGACTGGGCCGTCTGGCAAGCCGGGCAGCCGGCCCAGCAACAGGCTGGTCGCGACTACTGGCAGCAGCAACTGACCCCGGCGGTATCCCCGCTGCGCTTTGGCGCGGCTGCCAGTGACGACGATCGGGCTGGCCAGCTGATCCTCAATTTGCCGGACAGTCTGCACAGCGTCTTGCAACAACGCGCCGCGTCGAGCGGTGTGACGCCGTATCATTGGTTGCTGGCGGTGTACAAGCTGTTGCTGAGCAAGTATGCGGGGCAACGTGACCTGTGCGTGTTGGTACCGGTCGCCAACCGCAGCCACCCGGACACCCAGCCACTGGTGGGTTTCCTGACCAACACCGTGGTCAGCCGCAGTGTGCTGGACCCAGCGCAATCGCTGCTGGCCTTGGTGCAGCAGGAAGCGGCGGCGACGCGGGCGATGCTGCCGCACCAGGGTATCCCGTTCGAACAGGTGGTGGCGGATGGCCGGGCACGTGGCGACACAGTGCCCAGCAACCTGATGTTCAGCCTGCAGACGGTATCGGAACAGGACCTGGCGCTGCCGGGCCTGCGCACCCGGCTGCTGCGTTACCGCCCGCAGCAAGCCAAGTTCGACCTGTGTCTGACGGTGGAACAACGCGGTCAACACTGGCAAGGCCTGTTCGACTACCGGCAGGCGGCACTGAGCGCGGCGCAGGTAGCGACCTTGGCCGCCGGCTACCAGACCTTGCTGCGCCAGGCGTTGGCCGACCCACAGCGTGTACTGGGCGAGTTCGCCCTGGCCGAGCCGAGCGCACCGGCCGCGCTGGCGCGCCCCACACCCTGGCAGCCGGTGCTGGCCCAGATCGCCGCGCAAGTGGCCGCCACGCCGCAGGCGGTGGCGCTGGTCCAGGGCGACCAGTCACTGGACTACGCCACCCTGTGGGCACGAGTGGGCGCCACCGCCGAGCAACTGCGGCAGCATGGCCTGGGTGCCGGGCAGCAGATCGGCCTGCAACTGCCGGCCAGCCCGGCACTGGTGATCGCGCTGCTGGCCAGCCTGGCAGTCGGGGCCGCCTATGTCCCGCTGGACCCGCAACTGCCGCTGGCCCGGCGACAGACCCTGATCGAAGAAGCGCAACTGTCGGCGCTGTTCCTGACCGCGGAGCCGACCGACGCCACCGTCACAGAGACTGCCACGTCCACCATCCCCTTATTGACCGTCTCGCCCCATCGGCTGGCTGACTGGCAACCCACGCCGGTCGAACCGACCGACGCGGCCTACCTGATCTTCACCTCCGGCTCCACCGGACGGCCGAAAGCCGCGCGGGTGCATCACGGCGGCCTGACCGGCCTGTTGCAGTGGTACCGGCAGACCTGCCTGACCGACGCGGCCCGGGTGTTGGTGATCAGCAACCCCAGCTTCGACCTGACCCAGAAGAACCTGCTCGGTCCGCTGACCTGCGGTGGCCAGATCGGCTTCCCGAGCAGCGCCCGCTTCGACCCGCAAGCGATCCTGCAGGCGCTCCAGGTACAACAGGCGCAACTGGTCAACTGCACCCCGACCGCCTTCCACAGCCTGCTGCTGGACAGCGAACCCGACCACTACCGGGCATTGGCCAGCCTGCGGCAAGTGGTCCTGGGCGGCGAACCGATCCAGCTGGAGCCGTTACGGCACTGGCAGCAGGTCAGCGGCAGTCCGGCGCGTATCCTCAACAGCTATGGCCCCACCGAATGCGCCGACGTGGTCGCCTACCACTGGCTGGCGGCCGACCTGCAACAACAGACAAGCCCGGTGCCCTTGGGCCATGCTGTGGCTGGTTGCTGGCTGCAAGTGGTCGACCAGGACGGTCAGCCGCTGCCGGAGGGGGTGGTCGGTGAACTGCAGATCGACGGCGACTGCGTCGGACTGGGCTACTTCCAGCGCCCGGACCTGACCGTGCAGGCCTTCCTGAGCGGCGGCCTTGGCCATACCGGGCAACGCTACCGCACCGGTGACCTGGTGTACTGCCAGGACGGCTGCTACCACTACCTGGGCCGTCGCGACCAACAGATCAAACTGAACGGCTACCGCATCGAACTGGGGGAGATCGAAGCCGCCCTGCTGGCGGTGCCGGCGATCGCCCAGGCAGCGGTGGCCTTGCGTCAGGACGACCACGGCCACCCGATCCTGGTCGGCTTCTACCAGAGCCGGGATGGCCAGGCGCAAGCGGAAGCCAGCTTGCGGCAGACCCTGGCGCAGACCCTGGCCAGCTACCAGCTGCCGGCCCGTTACCTGTGGCTGCCTGAGCTGCCGCTGACCCGCAGCGGCAAGGTGGACCGTAACGCCTTGCCGCAGCACCTGCCGGCCCGGCAGGAGGGGACCGCGCAGCAGGACGACTGGACCGCATCGGAACGGCAACTGGCGGGCCTGTGGCAAACCTTGCTGGGGCAGGCGCCACGGCAGCGGACGGACGACTTCTTTGCCCTGGGTGGGCATTCGCTGCTGGCATTGGAACTGGTACGGCGCGTCCGGCAGGAGCTGGGCTTGGCGCTGGATATCGATATTGTGTTCCGTCATGCCACGTTGGGTGGCATGGCCTCACATCTTTCTCAAGATGGGATGATGGCGGCATTGCCTACCTTGTCAGTAGCACATTGCGTGCCATTGACGGCCATGCAGCGACGCTTGTGGTTCCTGTTCCGCTTGGAAGGGCCGAACGCAAATTACAACATGGCCGCGGCGTACCGACTGGAAGGCAGGCTGGATATCGGTGCTTTGGCGGCCGGCTTGCGTGATCTACTGGCGCGCCATTGGATTTTGCGTAGCCAGCTGGATTGTCATCACGACATGCCCACATTGCAAGTGATGCCGTACGAAATCGTTCTGATCGAACGGCACTGGGTGGAGCCTGCAGTCGTTGAGTCGCAAATGGCCGCTTTTTTGAGCAGACCGTTTGATCTGGTACACGAGCCGCTGTCACGCTTTGGTATTTGGTCGGTCAGTGCGGAAGAGCACTACCTGCTGGCCAATATCCACCATATCGCTTGCGACGGTATGTCATTGATCACGTTGTTTGGCGAATTGAGCGAAGCTTATCGTCGTCGTCGGGACGGCGAACCCCCGTTCATTGATCGCGCGCCGGTGCAGTTTGCCGAATTGGCGCAATACCAGGCCGATGAACAGCAGCGGGAAGATTATCGTCGTCAGTTGGCCGAGCTGGCCGAGATGTTACGTGACGCACCACCGGAATCCGGCTTACCCGTTGATCGAGACCGGTCGCCGAGCAGTCATTACCAGACATCGCGACATCACTTCCAACTGGACTCAGCGACACGTCGCCATGTCCAGCAACTGGCGGCAGAACAAGCAACGACGCCGTTCTGCGTGCTGCTGGCCAGTTGGTTCCTGCTATTGGCTACCTATCGGCGACAGCATGATCTGGTCGTCGGTGTACCGATTGTGTGTCGCGATGTGCCAGGTAGTGAGGATGTGATCGGGCCATTGCTGAATACGCTGGCAATCAGGGTGGATAGCGCGGAGGCCACGGATTTTGTCGAATTACTGCGTCGGACGACTCAGGCCTTCCGCTTTGCACGGGATCGACGGTCGGTGGCCTTTGACGATGTGGTGGATGCAGTCAATCCACCGCGGCGGCTCGGCTTGTCCCCGTTGTTTCAGGTTCAATTTGTACTGGACCCTGTTTCACAGGCAGGGTTGGCATTGGATGGCGTCAGTGTGACCGCCATGCCATTGGGCGATGGCAGTGCGAAGTATGACTTGAATGTCCATTTGTTCGATGACGGCAATACGATTGAGATCAATCTCGATTACCGCAGCGCGCTGTATCTGCCAGACACCATCCAGGCCCTGGGCGCCAGTTGGGCAGCGTTATTGCAAATGGTGGCCAGCAATCCGGCCAAGCCGCTGGCTGGTTTGTGCTTGCTGTCGGCGGCTCAACTGGATGAATTGAATCTTGTTCAGTCCCGGCCGGACACAACCTTACTGGCAGATGATCTGGTACACCACCTGTTTGAACAGCAGGCCGGCCACTCGCCTGATCAGGTGGCCTTGCTGAGCGAGAGCGGGCAATTGAGTTATGGCGAGCTGAATCAGCAAGCCAATCAATTTGCGCATAAATTGATTGCTGCTGGTGTACAGCCAGGTGACATCGTGGGGGTGTTCCAGTCACGTGGTTTTGCGCGGATTGTGTCCTTGTTCGGTATTTTGAAAGCCGGGGCTACCTACTTGCCGATCGACCCGGAATGGCCGTCAGCACGCCGTCAATTGGTGCTCGGTCAGGCGGCGTGTCGTGCAGTGGTGGTGGAAGCCACCTTGCGAAGCGAGATCGATGCGCTTGGGTTGCCAGCGGTTTTACCGTATGGCAACGACGATACGCATTTCGATATCACCGCGCCTCAGGTGCCAGTAACGGCAGAGCATCCGTGCTACCTGATGTTTACCTCCGGCTCGACGGGTGTTCCCAAGGGGGTTCTGATTCGGCACGGTGGCGTAGCCCATGATCTGCAGTTCCTGATCCGCAAGCTGGGGTTACGTCATGGCCACAGGGTCCTGCAATTGACTGCTTTCAGTTTCGACCCATCCGTGCGTGATCTGTTTGCCGCGCTGGGGGCTGGGGCGAGTGCTGTGGTGGTCGACGATACGGTCGCCAAGCACCCGGCGCGCATCATTAACACCATAGTGGGACAGCGCGTCAGCCATGTGCTGTCGATGGTGCCGACCTTGCTGCGGGCGTTGTTGGCAGAGCAGGGGAGATTGGTGACAGACGGACATGCCTTGCAAGCGCTGATGTTGAACGGCGAGCGGTTGCGTGGCGACGATTGTCGTCGCGCCCGCCAGCTGTTTGGCCCAGCTCTGACGCTGATCAACCAGTATGGCCCGACCGAAGCCACCATGACCAGTGCGACACACGTTGTCGCAGAACAGGATCTGGATACCCTGACGGTGCCACTGGGTGTACCCAACGCCAATACCACGCTGTTCGTGGTGGATGCGCATGGGCAACCGTTACCGCAAGGGGCCATTGGCGAAATCTGGATAGCGGGGCCTGGTCTGGCTGCTGGGTATACCAATCAACCTGAGCAAACCGCGGCCAACTTTGTGACGACCCAATGGGATCAGCTGGGCTGCCCTTTGCCTTGCTATCGAACTGGTGATTTGGGGCGTTGGCGCGGTGACGGTGTGTTGACTTTTCATGGTCGGATCGACTTCCAGATCAAGTTGCGTGGTAACCGGATCGAACTGGGTGAGATCGACGCTGCCATTGGTCAACTACCGGGCGTGGCTCATTGCGCCACGACGATCCATGAAGTGGAAGGGCAGACGCCACTATTGGTAGCGTTCATGACCAGCAGCAACGGGATGACCCTCGATTCCGTGGCATTGAAACAAGCCCTGTCGCAGTACTTACCGTCCCACATGGTCCCGGTACATTTCTTCACGCTGCCCGCTTTGCCGTTGACTGCCAGTGGCAAGGTTGACCGCAAGCGCTTGCCAGATGCCACGCCCTATCTTCAGCAACGGCAACCGGTGGAAGGCATCGTGCCGAAAAACAAGCTGGAACAAGAAATCGCATCTGTCTGGATGGCATTGTTGAGTCTGTCCGCATTGCCAAACCGAGAAGCCAATTTCTTTGAGCTGGGCGCCAATTCATTGCTGATGGTACAAGCGCGGGACCGGCTGGTCGAACGTCTGAATCTGCAGCTGGATGTTGTGGATTTGTTTCAGCACCCGAGTATTGCCGCGCTTGGGAAACATCTTCAACAACAGAATCAACCTGAAGAAAGCGCGTCAACCACGGTTCAAAGTGAATCAGCAGTACACGCTGCACGCCGCAAGCAGGCGCTGACCGCGCGACGACCTGGCCGGCCTGGGCTGCAATAAACAAGGAGCTTTGCAATGGATACCCAAGATAAACATCACGAATCCAGTCGATTGGAAACTGGCATCGCAGTCTTGAAGGAGATGGAACTGGACCTTGGCAATCCGCACGGCTTATTGCATGGGATGCGTGTCAATGCACCAGCCTTCAAGCAACGGACTATTGAAATGTTTGGGGAGTTTTATGGAGGAGAACAAGCCATCGACCTCAAGACAAAACTGTTGTTGGCAACGGCATTGGCTGCCACCCAGCCGTCAGAAGAAGGTGGGCTGGAGTTCCATGTGGCAGCGGCCATCAAAGCGGGTTGGTCGAAGCTGGAAGTGGTAAATGTGATTGAATTGACTGCATTTTTCGTGGGTTGGCAGAAGGCCATCAAAGCGATGCAGGTGGCCATTCAGACTTTTGACAAAATTGATCAATTAGCACCACAAGGTCAGGAGATATCGCATGCCGGCTGATATAAAGGCTGTGGGCTCCTTTCTGCCCCTAACCCCTGATGGCGCACTGATCAACGATACCAGTCTGTCCCATATCGAGCCGAGCCTGGCAAAGGAAACGGTGCGTCTATATGAGCAATGGTTTGGCGACACACTGCGCAGTGTTTATGTACGTGGCTCGGTCGCAAGAGGCAATGCAATCCCGGGATGTTCCGATTTCGATACCTTTGCGGTACTGGATCGTGACGCATTGCCACAATGCCCGGCGCCGACCGATACAGAACTGAAGCATTTATCCATGCTGGCACCGGGCTTAACGCAGTTTGAATTTCACGCCTGCACCGAAGCAAATGTGTTGGACAGCTATTACAGCACTTGGCCCTTTCTGATCAAAACACAATCTGTTTGCCTGCATGGCATCGATTATGCGCAACAGCTCGAAAACTATTACCCGGGCCCGGAAGTGATGGGGGAGGCTTTGTATGTACCGGAACGACTGCGGTTGTATGGCGAGCGATTGCAAAACGAGCAGCAAGTGGCACAAAAGGTGAATACCTGCGAATGGATCATGAAAGCGTTGGTACGAGCAGCGTTTGATCTGACCATGGATCGGTGCCGGCAATATACCCGTGACCTATGGCTATGCCATCGGACATTCGCTGAGTATTACTCCGCACAGGCGAATGACTGTCATCAAGCACTTTGCTGGGCGATTGAGCCCGATGCAGATTCGATTGCCCAATCGGAATTGGTCAATCGCCTGGGGGCTTGGATCACCAATGAGATGTTAAGACTGGTTGGACAATATGGCATCGATTTGAGTCGTTACCGGCTGTAGTTGGGGTGACTACCGGTACGGAATAGCTAGCCTGGATATTTCATAAATTGACGCGAGTGCTGGCTTGTCTTTTGATCCATATGAAGATTTTCGTTCTGTCGCGCGTAAGAGCCACTACGCGACTCCTTCACGAAATCTCCCTATGAATCAAAATCCTGCGCCATCACCTCGCGAATTCGCGAAATATCCAGGTTAGATGATTTAAGGCTGGATGTGGCAAGTTGACCTGGCGAATGATAGGCGTGCCGCCCAGAATCTGCTGAAAATAGGAGTAGTCGTGCCAAGCTTGATGGAAGTGATTCGTGACCGTAGCTTTATCAGGATATGGTTAGCCATCTTTGTCAGTACCACCGGTAACTTTTTGCTGATGTTGTCGTTGTCAGTATATGTTTACCAACATACCACCTCCAATTTTGCGGCGGCTGCAGTATTTGCCACACAATGGCTTGCGGCGATTTTTTCAGCACCGTTGGTCAACGTGCTGAGCAGCCGTTTGTCCTCACGCCGTCTATCCGCTTACAGCGAATGGGTAGGCGGTGCGATTTCGTTGCTGATTGGTTTGAGCTATGGTTGGCTACCTGCTGTCTATCTGTGGTTGTTCGGTCGTGGGCTGGCCGAAAGTATCAGTAAGTCGGCACGGGTGGTGGCTTTGAAAGAGCATGTCCCGGATCGATTCATTGAAAAAGCGGCGTCATTGGTGGGTACCGCTACCTTTCTTGGAATTTCAATTGGTTCGCTGATTGGTGCCGCACTGGTCGGCAAGTTGACCATGCTAGGGATTACGCTGGCAGATGCGTTGACCTTCTTGATATCCGGGGCGCTGTATTGCTCGCTATCTCCATTACATGCCGAAACGGCAGCCCGTCCCACGGGTGGCAGGGCCAGTATCTGGCAAGTGTTCAGTGTGGTGCAGCAGAGCCCCGACATGACCCGGCATTTTGCCTACGTAGTCATGACCACCGCATTCTTTCAGGGATATCACAATATTGCTCGTACCTTGTTGCCGGTATCTCATCTGCAGATGGGGCCGCAAGGGGTCATGTACCTGCAAGCGATCGCCAGCGCGGCATTCTTTGTTGGGGCAATGTTTGTGGCGCTGTTGATGCAGCAAAACAACCGTGCTGGTAAAGCGGAGCCATGGGTCATGTGTTTATGGGCTGCCATGGCGATGTTGGGTTCGGTGCTGTTGCAGTGGACCATTCCCAGTCTATTGGTGTACGCCGTCTACCTATTCCTGTTTGAAATGGCTTTTACGTTCTCTCAGAAAAATCTGATCACTGCTTGCCCCAAGGAAAACATGGCGGTGGTGTCTTCCATTGGCATTTCAGCGTCCACCCTGGGGATTGTGGTGGTGATTTATCTGGGTGGATGGTTATCTGATGTGATGGGTCTGCTCAGCACCACATTGGTCATGTTTGGGGCAATTGTTGTCAGCATGGTGTTGATCGAATTGCGTTTTATGCAAGGCAAAAGAATACAGATGTTCAATCGAATGGGTGAGGAACAGAAATAATGGACAGACGACTGCGGATTGATTTGACTGACAAGCTGACCCACTGGCTGAAGCCAACTGTGGGCGATATTGTCGCCGATTTCTCTCGGGCCTTGGCCAGCAAGCAGATAGCTGGCACGAAGCCACCTTATATATTGGGTAGCCAGCATTGTGTGGGTTTCACCGAAACCCCGCTCAATGTATCAGCCAAGCTGCTGGCATCCTCCAAGACCTTTGGGATCAATTATGCGCCTGTGGGGTTTGTTGTCGACCGTAATTGGTTGTTCCGCCAAGGTGCACGTCCGGTGATCTATCAGACTGAGGCAGAAGCGACTCAGTTGCCTGACAGTCAGTTGTATCGTCATGTGACCTTGGACCCCGATCGGAACATCGATTTCACTTGGAAACGTGAATGGCGAGTTCCTACCCAGCATTTGATACTGGATGAACGTTACTGCACGCCCGTGGTGCCATCTGTCGAATGGTTGCAATTGATTCGCGAAGGACAAGGCGACGCGGTCGAGCAATGGCTGCGTAATGCAATTGTCCTGTCACATTTCCTGTGATTCGAAATCAAGGCTGATCACCATGTCTGAAATCTTCAAACCCGCTTTGTCACAAGGTGGGCCGCTGAATCATCCAGTCAAGGCGTTATCGTCCTTGGCTGCCGCACTGGCGCGGGCGGCAGCTGCTGATGAGCAGATCGGTATTCATGTGGTTGACAGGGCCGGTCAGGTCGTTTTCTTCAGCTACCGAGAGGTCTATCAGCGAGCCCAGGCGATTGCTGCGCGATTGTTGGCGGCAGGGGCGCGCCCTGGCAGTAACGTGCTGATCCGATTGGCCGATCCAATGTCATTCCTGTTGGCATTCTGGGGCGCTGTAGTGGGGGGATTCGCTGTCGTACCATTGGCCGCCAGTAACCCCTGGCCTGACGATGAGCTCGCGCTACGTGGTGTGGTCAGCGCCCTGAAGCAGCTGGATGCCACAGTCATGTGGGTTGCCGGCGATGAATTGGAGCGGGTTGCGTCTGCCAAGGCACGGTTTGGCTGGGATGAACTGACCGTCATCAATGGTGACATGTTGTCCATCACCACAGCGGATGCTGAACCAATCGCGGTATCGGAACGATGTGCCGCGGATCTTGCCGTCATCTTCCCTACCTCTGGCTCAACGGGGGTACCCAAGCCGGTCATGCAAACCGGGGACGCCATACTGAGCATGTGTGCTGGTGGCATCTTGATGAATGATTTCTCGCCGACTGATTGCTTTCTTAACTGGATGCCGATGGATCATGTCGGTGCGGTTGTTTTTCTCGGGGTTTTGCCGGTGTGCGCAGGCGCTTCGCAGGTACACATTGCCCATGGTCTGGTGCGGCAGGATGTTACCCGTTGGCTTGATTTTATCGAGCAGTACCGTGCTACCGTGACCTGGGTGCCGAATTACGTGTTTCATGTCGTCGCCAAAGCGCTGTTGCAACGCACCGATGCCAACTGGGATCTGTCTTCAATGCGTTTCCTGGTCAATGCGGGTGAAAGTATCAGTACCCGATTTGCTGAACATTTTGTTGATCGACTCGCCCAACATGGGTTACGTCGGCAGTCTGTACGCCCTGCATTTGGTATGTCGGAAACCTGTTCGGGCATTACCTGGCCAACGGGTCTTTCGGTGGTCGATGGTCGCTATGCAAGCCTGGGCAAGCCCATTGCGGGTGCTGAGATTCGGATTGTGGATGAGCAAGGGGCGGTGCTGCTGGAAGGAGACGTGGGAGCCCTGCAGGTCAAAGGGCCATCGGTAACCTGTGGTTACTACAACGCTGGGCAGGATGAAAAGTTTCTGGTGGATGGATGGTTCGATACCGGTGATCGCGCATTTATCCTGAACGGCGAGCTGTATATGACCGATCGGGAAGGAGATGGCATCGATGTAGCGGGGCAAAATCTCCATTCTTACGAATTAGAGGCACAACTGGAGGAGCTGACAGGTGTTGCAGCTGGATACTGCGCAGTATGCAAGGTGGTCGAACAAGGGCGTACCGTGCTGGGCGTGTTCTACTGTGCTGAGCAGGGTGGCGATGCTGTTGCACTGTTGTCGCAGATTCAACAAGTCGTAGCGCAGCAGATTTCGGATATCGCAGTGCATTACTTCCCCTGCAGCCAAACTGATATCCCACGCACATCCATTGGCAAGATTCAACGCAAGGCCTTGCGCCGTCGATTGGTCGCATGGCTGGCGGAACAACCCGACATGGCACGCTCATGAATCCAATATTTCTGCAGAATCTGCATCGTTACCATTCAACACCGCCGACTTGCGTGGGTTTTGGTTATGCTGGTGGAAATGGCATGGTATTTCAGCCACTTGCTCAGCCATTGACGGATGCGGTCAGCCTGGCCGAATTCGTCATGCCTGGGCGAGGGCGTCGAATCCGGGATGCGCAGGATGGCACATTGCAAGATATCTGCCATGAAGCCGTTCAAGCCATTCTGCCCATGGGAACATCCCCCATTTTGCTGGGTTACAGTCTGGGGGCACTGCTGGCCTATGAAGTTGCCTTGATGTTGACTGAGGCTGGCATGCCACCCAAGGCACTATTGGTGTGTGCAATGAATGCCCCGCATCAGCTACCGCCCGCCAAAGATGTTCATCGGATGACCTTGCCTGCTTTACAGCAGCATCTGGCCACCATGGGCGGCACGCCGGCCGAAATTCTTGCTGATCTTGAGTTGTTGGCCTGCTTTGCGAAACCCATCCAGCACGACTACCGGCTGATTGAAACTTATCGCCCACAGGCCCGGCCATTGTTGACTTGTCCAATCGAGGTGTTGGCTGGTGAACTCGACCCAGAAACCGATCTGGGTGGTATTGCTGCTTGGCAGTCGCTGACGTTAGGCCCGTGCCGCCAGCACTGGTTGCCAGCCGGTCACTTCTTCATTCATTCGCATCTGCTACAAATGGCTGACTTGCTGCGGTCAGCCATCTCCCGTGCTTGTCATCATTCGTCCCCGGCTGGGGTGGAGTCATTGTCTTGAAGAACCAATCACTATCGATTGCCTGCGCCCAACTCAACCCACGCGTGGGTGACATTCTCGGCAATAGCCGGCATATCCAGTCCGCCTGGCTGGAGGCCCAACAGTTGTCGGCCAATCTGCTGATCATGCCTGAAATGGCGTTGTCTGGTTATCCGGCAGAAGACCTGGTGCTCAAGCCCGAGTTCATGGATTGCATTGAGCGTGAAGTGTCACAGTTACAGCAATTGTCTGAGGCCAGTACGTGTGCGTTGTTGCTGACCACACCGTGGCGGATTCATGGCGTGCTCGCCAATGCGGCTTTACTGATTGATCAGGGTGAGATCAAGCAGGTATTGAGCAAGCAGCTGTTGCCCAATTATGGCGTGTTCGACGAACTGCGTATCTTCAGCCCTGGCCGTGATAACACGCCGATCGAACTTGCTGGAATCAAACTCGGTGTTCTGTTGTGTGAAGACGGCTGGCAAAGCAACGTGGCGCAACAATTGCAACAACAAGGCGCACAAGCGCTGTTGGCCTTGAATGCCAGTCCTTATTCACGTCAAAAACGTGCCGCGCGGCTGGCTGCGGCTGGGGCGCGGGTGCAGGAGACCGGTTTGCCCCTGCTGTATGTCAATCTGTTGGGTGGGCAGGATGAACTGGTATTCGACGGGGCGGGTTTCGCGTTGAATGCACAGGGCCAATTGGCGGCGACGTTCCCTGCATGGCAACCATCGTTGGATGTGGTCACGCTGGTGGCGAACGAGGACGCACGTTGGCAATGGGTGGATGGGCCTCATCACAACCAGCCGGCCGATATCGGCGACGCTTATGCTGGCATGGTGCTTGGCTTGCGTGACTATGTCATCAAGAATGGTTTTCCTGGCGTGGTGTTGGGTTTGTCCGGCGGGATTGATTCTGCACTGGTTGCCGTTGCAGCGGCCGATGCGTTGGGGCCTGATCAAGTATTGGCAGTGATGATGCCTTCGCGTTACACCAGTCAGGATAGTCTGGATGATGCCAAAGCCATTGCCGATGCCTTGGGTATTCGGTTGCATCATATTGCCATCGAGCCTGCCCACACAGCGCTTGAAGGCATGCTGAACGGGGTACTGGGTGAACAGCTGGGTGATCTGACCGGCCAGAATCTGCAAGCACGAACCCGTGGCGTGACGTTGATGGCCTTGTCCAATCAGTTGAATTACATGTTGCTGACGACAGGAAACAAATCGGAGATGGCTGTGGGTTATGCCACGTTGTATGGCGATATGTGCGGTGGGTTCAACCCACTGAAAGATGTGTACAAGACCGATGTCTATGTGGCAGCACAGTGGCGTAACCAGCATACCTTGGCGGATGGCCTGGCGCCGGCCGGGCAAATGATCCCGGATCGGGTGTTGACCAAGGCGCCTACCGCGGAGTTGAAGCCGGGGCAAAAGGATCAGGACAATCTGCCAGCTTATGACGAGCTGGATGCCATTCTGCATGGTCTGGTCGAGTTGGAGCAGACCGTTGCAGATCTGGTTTCACAGGGCTTTGCGCGTGATACGGTCCTGCGAGTCTGGACCTTGCTGGAGCGGGCTGAATACAAGCGGCGACAGGCACCGCCGGGCGTCAAACTGAGCGAAAAGGCGTTGTCGCGTGAGCGGCGGTATCCCATGACCAACGGGTTTGTGCCTCACCTGCAAGCGGCCTTACTGGTTGATTGAGCGATGACCACGCTCGGACAAACCATCGAAACAGGCACGATGCCGGCACCGCTCGATAGTCGTGCCTTGCGCAGGGTTCTGTCGCAATTTGCGACCGGTGTGGCCATCGTGGCGACCCAAGCGGGTGATGCCCAGCCGGTCGGGTTGACGATCAATTCGTTCAGTTCGGTATCGCTTGATCCACCGTTGGTGTTATGGAGTTTGTCACGACAATCCGGGCTGTTGCCGATTTTTCAGGCAACAGGCCACTTTGCGATCAGTATCCTCAACCATCAGCAGAGTGTATTGGGCCGGCATTTTGCCACTGCACCGGGCAATCGGTTTACCAGCGTGCCGCATCGGTTGATGCTGCACGATCAACCTGTGGTGGACGATGTCCTGGCCTGGTTTGTATGCGCCAATCGGAGGCAATACGTAGAAGGCGATCACGTCATTTTCATTGGCGAAGTATTGCAATGCGAGCGCATGACCACTACGCAACCGCTGCTGTTCTGGAACGGGGATATGAATCCGTTCTGTATCGATCAGCCAGCAATGGCGAGTCAGGTAACAATCTAGTTTGTTGAGGATCTTGTCTGGTCCGATTGTCCCGTCATCGTAAATTCTTAATCGGAGCGGCGTTGGCAACAGCGCCTGTCAACCATGTTTGAATTGAAGTTCCTGATTACCTTTGCCGTTACCAATTTTCTACTGAATATCTCCCCTGGCCCGGCTGTATTGCAGGTTGTCGGGCATGCCATTTCAAACGGTTGGTGGCGTGCACAGGCGTCGGTACTGGGTATTCTGGCGGGCAATGTCATTTATTGCGGGCTGTCTGCCTTGGGTTTGGGGGCCATTTTGTTGGCCTCGCCGACCTTGTTCAATGTCATTCGTTATGCTGGAGTTGCCTATCTGATTTACATCGGCCTCAAGCGTATGCTGTCACCCACTTCAGTGTTGCAGGTCAAGGCCGGAGTCACCAGCCATCAGCCGATGGCGTTGTTCCGGCAAAGTCTGGTGTTGCAAATCTCCAACCCCAAATCCATTTTGTTCTTCGGCGCGATGCTACCCAATTTCATCGGCTCGAATGACCATGCGGGTCTGCGCATCATGGTGTTGGGGTTACTGGCTATTGTGCTGGAATTCCCGATTCTGTTGGCGTACTCGGTTGTGGGTGCACGTATTGCAGCCGTGGTGGAAAACGAACGCTATCGGCGCATGCTGGACATTGTCTGTGGCCTGCTGCTGATCTCTGCAGCGTTGTTCGTTGCTACTGCCTGAACAAAACCCTTTTCTATTTCTCGAAGGTGAATTTTCATGCGCCGGATTGTCATGACGCGCCCGTTTCAACTGTGCAGCTATCTGCTGGCAGGCATGCTCTCCCTGATCTTCTTGAACGGGTGCGAACAACAGAACGATGATGCGCTCAAGGCGGATATTCGTTACACCAGCTGGGGTATTCCACATATCAAGGCGGCTGATCATGCCAGCCTGGGCTTCGGTATGGGCTATGCCTATGCGCGGGATAATCTATGTATGCTGGCTGATCAGGTCGTGACGGTAAACGGCCAGCGTTCACGGTATTTTGGGGCAACGGGTAAAACCAATGTGGCGTTTGCCGAGGTCGATAATCTTAGCAGTGATGTGTTTTTCAAAACCTATTTTGATGATGCCACATTGAAAAGCGGTTATGAATCTGCCCCTGCAGAGGCCCGTGAGCTGATGCGGGGTTATGTGGCTGGTTACAACCGTTACCTTCGCGAGAGCGACACCCGTCATGCGACCTGTCGTGGGAAACCGTGGCTACGTCCAATCACCGATGCGGATTTGTATCGCTTGATGTCCGAAAAGGCGATTCAGGCTTCTGGCGGGGCATTCCTGAAGGCGATTGTTACAGCTCAACCTCCGGTGGCGGCTGCTCGTGCGATGCGAGCCTACCCTCAGACGGTCGAGCCATTGCTATCTGACCCGGAAGGGTTGCGTCAACTGGGTAACATGACTGAAAAGCCGTTCGGATCGAATGCGTATGCATTGGGCAAGCAAGTGACCGGTTCGGGGCTGGGCATGTTGTTAGGGAATCCTCATTTTCCGTGGGCGACCACCAATCGCTTTTATCAACTGCATTTGACGATTCCCGGGAAGCTGGATGTGATGGGCGCTACCATTGGCGGTGTACCGGGTGTGTTGATCGGATTCAATCGTGATGTGGCCTGGAGCCACACAGTTTCGACAACACAACGGTTCACGCTGTATGAGCTGAAGATGGATCCGCAGGATCCGTTGTCTTATATCTACGACGGCACACGTCGTAAGCTGCAGGCCAAAACCGTGACGGTAGAGGTGATCGAGCCGAGCGGAGTGCTGAGCACGCAGACTCGCACGGTCTATTTCTCACACTTCGGGCCGATAGTCATTAACCCACCTAATCTGAATTGGACTGCGGACAAGGCCTATACCCTGCGTGATGCCAATTTGGGGAACACCCGAATCGTGGAGCAGTGGTTCCGTCTGGATACGGCCAGAAATGTGCAGGATGTGAAGCGTGCCCTGTATGACGTGACCGGCTTGCCATGGGTCAATACCATTGCGGCTGATCGTGCCGGCGATACCCTTTATGCCGATATTGGCGCGGCACCGAATGTATCGGCCGCGCTGTATCAGCAATGTGGACAGTTCCCCTTGTCAAAAGCCGTCTACGCTGCATCCGGCATGTTGCTGTTGGATGGTAGTACCGCTGCTTGCGAATGGGTGCAAGATCCCCTGGCCCGTCAACCCGGCCTGTTCGGTGGCGCTGCCATGCCATCGCTACTGCGGGAGGATTATGTCGCCAACGGGAACGACAGCTATTGGCTTTCCAACCCGAAACAACCGCTGACAGGCTTTTCGCCCGTGTTTGGCCCAGTGGGTACCGTGCGCACCTTGCGCACCCGACTTGGCATCATGCAGATCGAGCAGCGGCTGGCCGGGACAGATGGTTTGCCTGGCAAAGGTTTTGACAGCTTGGCCTCATTGCAGTCGGTCATGTTCGGTAATCGCCTGTTGGCAGCAGAGTTGACGCTGGATACGTTGCTTGCAGCCTGTCAACAGCAGTCAGTCGTGACATTATCGACGGGTGAAGTCGTTGATTTGAGCGCTGCGTGCGGTGTGCTGTCCCGTTGGGATCGCAAGGTGAACCTGGACAGTGTTGGTGTGGTGGTGTTCCGAGAGTTCTGGCGCGATGCACGCAAGCTCAAAAACATCTGGGCGGTACCATTCAATCCGAATGATCCGGTACATACCCCCAACACGCTCAATACGGCCGACCCGGTGACACGGCTGGCCATTCTTCAGCACCTGGGTCTGACGGTTAAGAAGCTGACCGCGCTGGGTATCAATCTATCGGTCCCCTTACAACAACTGCAGTTTGTGCGTCGCAATGGTGTGACAATCGGTTTGCATGGCGGTGACGACTTTGAGGGGGCGTTCAACAAGATCACGATGACACCGCTGACTACAGCGGGTTATACCGAGGCGGTATCGGGTTCCAGCTACATTCAGACTGTCAGCTGGGATCGTCAGGGACCGATTGCGGAGGCGATGTTGACCTATTCACAGTCAACAGACCCGGATAGTAGCCATTTCATGGACCAGGCAATGCCGTTGTATCAGAAAAAGGTGTTTGCAAAGCTGCCATTCAGTGATGCGGAGATTCAGGCTGATCCCAACTATCGTCGTCTGTTGATACGTGAGTAATTGTCCGGGAACCGTCCGTGTCACCGAACTTCGCCGGCTACGGATGGTTTGTCTTACGATGCCATGATGCGGTTTTTGCTACCTCGAAAGTAAATTTTTGTTATAAAAATGTAATTTTTAATTCTAATTGGTTATTAATGGCCGGGCCATAATCCAGTACCAACCATGCTGCAATCACATGCTGATCGATACAGCAGGCTTGCAGCCCAAGTACAGGAGCATGCCATGCAAGGACAGCCCACCGTGGCTGATTGCGCATCCATTCCAGGCGAATGGGGCGCAGCCAACAGATTGTTGACCTTTCCTGATCACCATACGCAAGTCCTTTCCATTCGCGCAAAGGCATTGGTGTTCAACGACCCGACCTCGGCTGCATTGCTGAGCCGGATTGAGCGGATTGCGCTGACCGACGTCACAGCCTTGATCACTGGTGAGACTGGCACCGGTAAGGAATTGGTGGCACGGCATATTCATGAGCGGAGCGGCCGCAAGGGGCCATTTGTTGCAGTGAACTGTGGTGCATTCAACGAAACATTGGTTGAGTCGGAACTGTTTGGCCACGAGAGCGGCGCATTTACCGGCGCAACGCAAGCCCGCGCCGGGTGGTTTGAAGCTGCGAACGGCGGCACCCTGTTTCTGGATGAAATTGGCGATTTGCCATTATCGATGCAAGTGAAACTGTTGCGGGTGCTGCAAGAGCGGCAGGTGGTAAGGATTGGGGCACGCAAGCCAGTATCGATCGATGTGCGGCTGATAGCAGCCACCAATGTTGATCTGGACAAAGCCGTGGCCGCAGGGAATTTTCGACAGGACCTGTATTACCGCCTGAATGTGGCAGCGATTGAACTGCCGCCATTAAGAGAAAGGCCAGGCGATATCCTGCCGTTGGTACACCATTTCATCAGCGTCTATCGCACCCGCCTACAATTGCCGCAGATTATGCTGGGCGCCGCTGCCGAGCAGGCCTTGCTGCGCTATACCTGGCCTGGCAATATCCGTGAGCTGGAGAATGTGATCCACTTTGCGTTGATCGTCTGCTCGAACCAGCAGATCGACGTGGCAGACTTGAAGTTTGCTGGGGCATCGGCATCGTGTTGCCCTTCCGTCGCACTGGCAGATCTGGTATCGACTGCGCCGGTGGATGTCGATCAGGCTGACTTTACAGCCCTGGCTGCGGTCTTCGGTCGCTTGTTCAGCAACCAAGAGCCTGCATTGTATCAACGTGTCGAATGGGTACTGGTACACACGGCATTTCATCACTGCGGCCAGAATCAGGTCCGTACCGCCCGGTTGCTGGGTATATCACGCAATGTGCTGCGGGCGCAGCTGAAACGCTTTGGACTGCTGGCTGGTCGCGATGACCAGCAGGCCATACACACGGATGTGGGGCCAGGTTGGGCTGAAGGCCCGCAAGACTTGAGAAATCAGTATGAACAGATAGGGAGCGCATGATGACACTACACACCGCACAACGCATTGCCCGCTTGCAACAATCCGATATTCGCGCGATGACCCGTGCCTGCGAGCGTTTGGGCGGTATCAACCTGGGGCAGGGCTTGGGTGATCTGCCAGCACCGCTGGCGGTCAAGCAAGGGGCAATACAGGCCATTGAAGCCAATGCGGCCACCTATACGGCATCGGAAGGCATACCGGAGCTACGTGTGGCCATTGCCCGCAAACTGGCACGGGATAATGGGATTCATGCTGACCCGGCAGCTGAGATTGTCGTGACCGTAGGGGCAACAGGGGCATTTGCCGCTACCTTGCAAGCCTTGTTGAATCCAGGGGACGGGGTACTGCTGTTTGAACCCTATTATGGTTACCACCTCAACACCATTTTGCTGACTGGTAATGAGCCACAGTTCGTCACGTTGAATGCCCCGGCCTTTACCTTGCAGGAAGCCGTAATCGAAGCTGCCATCCGCCCCAATACCCGGGCCATCGTATTGTGTACGCCAGCCAATCCCAGTGGGCAGATGTTGTCACAAGCTGATATCGAGTTGATCAGTCGTGTGGCAGCAAAGCATGATCTGCTGGTCATTACCGATGAAATCTACGAATACATTGCCTACGACGGTCGTCAGCACATATCACCAGCGAGCTTGCCTGGACTGCGGGATCGTACCGTGATGATCTCGGGCTTTTCCAAAACCTTCAGCATCACTGGCTGGCGGTTGGGGTATGTGGTGGCACCTGCTGCGTTGGCCAGGGCCATCAATCTGGTCAACGATCTGTACTATGTTTGTGCACCAGCACCGCTACAACGTGGTGTGGCCGCAGGCTTGGAACAGGCGACGGACTATCTGTATCAACTGAAGCATGACTATCAGCTGCGGCGCGATGTTCTGTGCGAAGGACTGGTCACGGCCGGTATGCGGCCAGTGATTCCTCAGGGGGCCTACTATGTGCTGGCTGACATCAGTGAGTTTGGTTATGCCGATGCCCGCAGCGCAGCCATGGCTTTATTGGAAACAACGGGCGTGGCATCGGTTCCAGGGTCAGCCTTTCATCAAAGTGTTGCAGGCGAGAGGCTGTTGCGATTCTGCTTTGCCAAAGATGAAGCCACCTTGCGTGATGCCGCTGACCGCTTGAAGAAATTCCGTCCAGCGGCCAATTGAAAAGGCTTTGTCAGGCAGGAATGCGTCTGAGAACCTGTTCAATGTCTTATTGCGCGACCACGATCAGGGTGCATGTGCTGCTCAACATCCTCATGTATCACACCTACACGACGGTTTTTGCGCTGCGCTTCACCCTGCGGCTGGCCGCTCATCACAGGCCTTGAACAGGTTCTGAGCGGCCAGTCCTGCATTTGCTACGTTCTGATTGGCGCTTACCTGGTTAAAAGCTGCGGCTTTGGGTGGGTAGTCTTCCGGGAATATCACTGGATGAATGAGCCGGTGATCAGACGGTCTGGCAGCATTACTCTGGCAAAAACCGAAGTAACCAGGTCAGCCGGGTGCTTCCCTGTAAAAAACAAAATCTCAGTGGCTGCTTTCGACCAAACGGCCTGACTTCAATAACCAGTGCATGACGTGTCCAGCCAGCATTGAAAAATGCACGCATTGACGGTTTGTTGGAATGCCATACGCGTGCATATGCGCGATCAAATCCATGTTGCAGCACCAAAGGAAGGGTTGCAGTGAGCAGGGTGTAGGCAACTTTTTTTTCGCGCATGGCCTGGGCGGTAACAATTTGCACTAATTTGACTTCGTTCTCTTTCAATGGCCAAAAGTTGCGCCTGAGATAACGTGCGCCAAACCAATAGAAACATAGGCCGACAATATGCCCATTTTGCAGGCAGGCGTAGGCCAAGGAACCATCGCCAGCATAGTGGGCCTGGGCTTGCATCAACGGGTCGGTGCACTGTCGAATTGTCGTCTCATCTACCAACGCAACGGTATACCCAGCTGGGGATGGTGAGTGTGATGCGTATTTATCTTTATGTTCGTATGTCAAGATGTAATATATTGAATACTCGCCTAACAAGGCACGAGCCACCGATTTTAGCAATTCTTTCATGTGACCATTCCGCTAATGGGTGAAGCGAATCAGACGCTTGATACGCGCCTTTAAGCCAAGATCCTCCATCGCTTTCCCCAGTGAACGGGATAGTGTGTCCACCATCCTGTGGCAATAGATCATGGCGCGATTACGCAGTGAGTATTTTATGAAGCATATATTTCCGCAAAGCTGCTGATTGGTGGCAAACAGACGCTTGTGCTCGGATTGACCCTCCGTAAAATCGAAATAGCGGAAGCGTTTTTCCTCGAATAGCTGCTCAATCGCCAGCCATTGCAGTACTGTGCCAGGTGAAAGGTTCATGTATTCTGGGTCGTAACCAACATATGAATAGCTCAGGACGCCGTGATCGACCGGGCAATACAGATACGATACCGGTCTTTCACCATGAAAGAGCAGATAGGCTCGTACTTGATCAGCCTGTGCCAACCCTACTGCTTGCTGACGGAATGCAGGTGTATTGGGCAAGCCAGCACTCAGTAACCGTTCTTGATAAGTCACTTTGGATAGCGGCAGAGCCAGTTGTAGAAACTGTTCAATATCCTCAGGGGAGCGAAACGTCTTCCACACAATCGGCCCATTGCAGTGCTGTTCATATTTGCGCAATTTGCGTTGAATCGTCGAACGCGTTTTCGCAGAAAATTTGGATCGATATCGTTCGAATCCAATACTCAGATCGATATAACAATGTTCATATTGTTGGCGAACATAGCATATGTAGTCACCAACACGTCTGAGTGCAGGTAACTGCTCAACCAAGGGAAGGGCACGAATGAGGAATCCCTGGCTTCCTTCGGTCAATTCGTCAATCGGCGGGTTGGGGGTGGTCACGGGAGGGGTGTCATCAATCAATCGCTCTGCCCGGACTTGCAAGGGCAGCGATATGGTGAATAGCGTCAAATCACTGAGCTGAAAACTGAATGGTACCGTTCGAAATTGCCAACGACTCATTGATATGCCCTTCGGTACGCTTGTTGCATCATGCGGAGGCCCGTGCGATAGAGGGGTGAGGCAAGGGGCTCGGGTTGATGTTCGATATGCTGCGGAATGAGGTTTTTGAAGCCGACCGTACGAAAGCAGTCACGATTCCGGTCGAGAAAAGCGCACAGTTTGTGAAAGCGTTTCACTGCGATGGGGTCAGCGCGATCCTTCGCCATATTCAATAGCTCAAAGCCATGAGATAGAATGACAAACGAAGTCCGATGTTGTTCGAGCGCCTGCCACATGAGGCCTTCAATTTCATCAAATGAACAGGCTGTGAGCTGAACATGACGTAGCGAATTGATGCCATCTTTAAATACCATGATTGGATATTCATGGACACTGCCAAATTGAGCTGGCTCAGTCATCAGCTGCCCAGGCATCACACCGCTATCCGGGCCGAGCAGTGAGGCATTGTAGCTGGTGTCAAACTTGAATCGATTGTCAGCCAGAGCCAAAAGCGTATCGCTATTCATTCCAAAGCTACCTGCGCGAAACGCATTGACCCCGTGGGCGCCCGCATCATGCAACATGTCTGTTCCCACTTTGATCAGCAGTGCCTGCTCTTCTCGCGAGAAATACCGCATATGTTGTCGTTTTCCAATGACGTTGGGCAGCAGCGGAGAGCATGCCTCGTCTACCCACTCGGTATGAAGGTGAAGCTGCACCTCCTGGCGAGCTGCTTCAACCATTCCGACGATCTCCGTCAACGGTTGAGTGCCAAAACAGGCAGAAAAGAGCGGTTCAATAAAGAACACGCCGGCTAAGTTGTAGTCGTTCAATACCTTAAGTTGATAGGGTAATCCGTAATTTCCTGCCGCTGTCGAGCCATGGATGTACTTGCGATAAGCTGATGGGAACTTTTCCTGAAGATTGTTCCAGCCATTGCACCATATTTCGACATCAATAGTGAAAAAAGCATCAAGCAATGCATTCTCCCAGTCGTTGAGTCGTAGGCAAGAAAAGCAGAATTGGCTAAATGTGCTTCGCAATTTTGCAAACGGCTTCTGGTCAGTACAGATGTTTAGTGTAAATGATAATGATCAGGTGTAATTCATTTCATTGAAATCATACAGCACCTTGTCGTGTGTGCAGTTTCATGGACCGATATTTAATCGTTATATCTGATGTTTTTATTGTTGTGAATATTTAAATTGTAGAATGTTCAATTTTCCAGAAAATTACATGCAATGATCAAGCTTTTCAATGGCTTGCTTTAATGTGAGTCCGATCTGCTTTACATTCTGTTTTGTGAATGTTTGAATTGGATTGGATGTGGTTGTCTTGAGGTAATCCGTAAAATGCATAACCAGTAGTGAATATTGTTTGTGAGCGTGAAGGTGGCTTAATCTGCACTGTCTGATATGCCAGCATCAGATGCATTGAGTAGATATATCGGACAGAAAATCATGATAGCGCGGGCGATTTGATCACGCACCCACCTGTGTGGTGCTAAAATGAATGATGAATATCTGGTATTGCACTGTGTGTTTAGAATAGGTTCGTGGGCCTTTCTTGGGTTGCGCTTGGCTGTTTGAAATTAATTCTCATTATTGCGCACATTGTTATTGATGCGGCTGCAATGCTCGGCACCAATCAAATTTATATTCCATGCTGGTAGAGGAAGGTGGAAATGGGTGCGACATTCAAGTGCCCGCACTGTCATGTTGGCGTGCCTGATGCTGCAAAGGTTTGTCCGGGATGCAATGCGGAAATCGAATATGGGACGCCTATGCGTCTCAAGCTACTCATTGTGTCGCTGGTTGCAATTATTGGTCTTTCCGGGAGTGCGGAACTTCCCGAATCACTGATTTACATCGCTTGGATCATTGGTATCGTGATTGGCCTTGGATTGCTGGCATTGGCACGAAGGTTTTTTGCGAATCGGGTCGCGTTTAAGCGTGTCTATAAGATGCCCAGATAGTCCGCCATTCTGCTTGATCGGCTGGAAACAAACCGGTGCTTGGTTTGGTGCGATTGAAATCGTGTTCTGTGCGTGCTCCAGGCCGATCAGGTAAGCAGTCGACCCAGCGTCGCCAACGCGATTGTCACCATGCCAAGTGAGAGGTTCAAACCAACCAGACGCCGGATACGACCCAGTGCGGTGCCACCTGCTTGCCAGTTTTCAACCGCCACTGCCCGTTTCAGCATGTGATAGGGGCCCGTGACCACATGGATGAAAATGGCGATCATGACCAGCCCACTACCCATCATTAGATACCAGTGCAACGGTGCGGCCAGGAAACCGGCACGGCCCAGCATGATGAGCCCGCTGATCGGAATCAGCATGACAGCAATCCAGACCCAGTAGAAAAACCGTGCGAAAACCTGCTGCCACATACGTAATCGTTGTGGCGGTTCAAATAGCTCGACGGCGACTGGTCGAAGGCAGAGGTAGGCGAAGAACATACCACCCACCCAGACAGTCACGCTGGTCAAGTGTAAAAAGCGTAGCAAGGGATCCAAGGGCATGGTGAATTGGTCAAGGTCGGTACAGTGTCCGTTATAGCCCGCCCTGACCATTCACTGCAATGGGATTCCCTGCCAGTAATCTGATGGAGGTATTGAACAACGAAGCTGGTGGATTGGATCCTCCTCACATCGTTTGACGGTTTTCCAATACCTGTTTCAGTGCACAGACCGATCGCTTGCAGGCAATGAAAGGAATGTTGCCTGCCTCGGCCAGGTCGCGATAACGGCGCATGACGTTGTGTCCCAAAAAGTCGGTGAATAGCACCACCATTTCAGCTTGAATCGGCAAACTGCCTATTTTTCGCTGCTGCGAGCGATTTCGCCCGGTCACATGGCCAATGATCTCGATATCATGTGCCGCCAATACATCGGGAATTCTTCCCAGCACATCTGCGCCCACAATCAGTGCTTTCATGATGCATCCCATTCGTGTTTGAGATGCATGACCTATTGCAATTGCCGTGCCATGAAAAACAGGTGATTTGACACTGAAATGAAGAGGTTGTTGCTTGAGATGCAGCAAATTGGAACGGCGACTGTTGCGATATCAGCAATTGACTTGATCACGCATGGGTCAGATTGCTTTGGTACGGAGCCACAGGATGGTCGGTCTGATAGTCAGGCCAACCAGCCAAAGTATCGCGTAGCCAACAGTCGCAAATTTGATGGTGGCGATCAGGGTAGCTGGCCAAGTGTAGATTATGTTGGCGGGATCAAGTAACAAGCGGATTAGGCAGTAATTTTCGATGGCATCGGTAGGAACGGCCAGCCAAGTTAGCCAAGCAGCGCCATGGGCACCACGTTGCCACGGACGGGACAGAGGCTGGCTGAGCAGGTATAGCGCGGTAAACAGTGCTGTCGGGTAGGCCAGTAGGAAAAGATGATCCAAACCCAGACTCAGCATTGCCAATTGGACTTGCAATGGCGTCCAACTGTTTAGGATAGCGGTACAGCGATCACCATAGGCACATAGCTCAAGCGACACAATACCTTCGGGCGCGGCAATGGTCTGAGTGCCAGCATTGATGGTGCCCAGCGCAGCAAACGTGACCAGCGTGATGACGATTGACAGCCAGCATACTGGTTTCAGTCGCGTCATATCCATGGCGGGGCTTTCAGTAATATGTCGTATCTGCCAATACTGGGCAGGTTGAGTGGTCAGCTGTGTGTAAAAAAGGTGTCAAGTGCCAGGGCAACGGCAAGGGGCTGGTCCTGATGCAACATGTGGCCGCTATCCGGTATTTGTTGATACCGAAAATCACGGAAGCAATCCATGCGTTGCTGGAACTGTTCCGGTGTTTCCTTCAGCCAGTTAGGCAGCCAGTCGCTGTCGCTGGCCAGCCATAATGTCGTGGCGGTGACTTCTCTCCAGATGGCCTTGGCTTCTTCCAGACGATAAAGCACCGGGTTGACCATTTTATGGCTGGGGTCGGCAAGGTAGGTGAAATTGCCTTCACCGGCGCCTTGTGTCAGATGTCGAGCGAGAAACTCGGCCTTGCCACGACTGAGCCGGGGATTGTTACGCATCAACCTTGCGACGATGACATCGCCAGCATACTCACCGAAGGTAGGTAGATCACGTTGCTCATCCAGCCAGTTGCGCATGCGTTGCACCGCCTGTTGTGGCTCGGTGGCAGGTAGGCCAAAACCTTCAAGCGAAACCAGTTTTGTGACTCGATCCGGACGCAGGCCGGCATACAGGCAGGCAACTATTCCCCCCATGCTGTGGCCTACCAGCATGACAGGCCGGTCTGGCGATAAGGCTTGTAGCATTGCATCCAGGTCGGCGACATAATCCGGAAACCAATAGCTGCCATGGTTCCAGTCGCTACCGCCAAAACCTCGCCAATCTGGGGCGACAACATGCCACACTGGTTGCAGCGCATCTACCAGGAACTGAAAGGAAATGCCGCTATCCATCCAGCCATGAAGCATCACCAGCAACGGGGCATGCGGATCGCCCCAGTGCCAGAATTGATGTTGCAGCCCACGAATCGTCAGTGATTCGCGGATAGGCTGAATACATGGCGAATAGCTCAGGTCTTCAGGCGGAGATGATTTCATCAAGCGTAATATCAACGATCAGGTCATTGGACAATTGTTCAAGCTCGCGCTGCAGGGCAGGGGCATCCAGGCTGGCGTCAGCTTCCAATTCGGCTTTGGCATGAAACAACACATCGCCGGACATTGGCGCACTACTGGTAAAGGTGGTGAGTTTTTCCACATTCACCGTGTGCTTGGCCAGTACTTGCGATACTTCCCGGACAATACCGATGCGATCATTCCCTACCAGATTCAGTGTCAATTTGCGATTGAACTGTTTGGGTGTGGCGTCAACCGACGTCTCTGCAATGACCTTGAGCTGGGACAGATTGCCAAGCGCTGCTTTCAGTGCGTCGGCCTGATTGCTGGGAATGCTGACCTTGAGGATGCCGGCGAATTTACCCGCCAGATGTGACATGGACGATTCCAGCCAGTTGCCTTGATGGCGACTGATCGTAACGGAAAGCTGTTCGACCAGACCAGGTTTGTCATCACCGATGACAGTCAATACCAGAAACACAGACATGCACGTTCTCCAATCAAAATAAGGCTGGAGCGGGCTGGACGATAGCCAACGGGCGCCTTGTCGGCAAGGCTGCAGGTTGGGTGAGGTAGCCCGCCTTCTATGATGCAGAGTACACAGGCCAAGGGCGGCTGTCACAGGGATTTACCCTGAATTGGGCGGCCAATGGTGAATTCACTGGTTACGGCAGGTGCGACATGCTGTACGACGGGTGCTGCAATGCACTGTTTTTGATGCGCTTGTTATCAACCGCTGCGCGGTCGATAACAAGGGTCAAGCAGATTGTCAGGTGTCGCGGGAATGCAGCGACACCTGCAGAACAAGGCGCTTACTGGGCGTACTCGTCCATCGGGACGCATGCGCAGAACAGGTTGCGGTCGCCATATACATCATCGATACGATTCACACTTGGCCAGAACTTGTTGTCACGCACCCAGGCCAGTGGGAATACAGCAGTTTCCTGACTGTATGGACGGCCCCAATCGGTGCCAATCACATCGCTTTGTGTGTGTGGCGCATGCTTGAGCGGGTTGCTATCAGCAGGCCATTCACCAGCTTCCACTTTGCTGATTTCCTGACGGATGGCAATCAATGCCTCAATGAAACGATCCAGCTCGGCCTTCGATTCCGATTCGGTCGGTTCAATCATGATGGTACCTGCCACCGGGAAGGACATGGTCGGGGCATGGAAGCCGTAGTCCATCAGGCGCTTGGCGATATCCACCTCACTGATGCCGCATGCAGCCTTGATCGGGCGAATGTCGATGATGCATTCGTGCGCTACACGGCCCTTGCTGCCGGTATACAACACCGGGAAATAGGGTGCCAGCTTGGTAGCCACGTAATTGGCATTCAGCAACGCAACTTGGGTGGCCATCTTCAGGCCTTTGGCGCCCATCATCGCAATGTACATGTAAGAGATCGGCAAAATGGAGGCTGAGCCGAATGGCGCTGCAGACACGGCACTCTGTCCCTGATTAGGGCCTTCGACCGGCTGTACGGCATGGTTGCTGGCAAAAGGCGCCAGATGGGCCTTCAGGCCAATTGGGCCCATGCCGGGGCCGCCACCGCCATGTGGAATGCAGAAAGTTTTGTGCAGGTTCATGTGTGACACATCGGCACCAATCAGCGCCGGTTGGGTCAAACCGACCTGGGCATTTAGGTTGGCACCGTCCATGTAGACCTGGCCGCCATGACCATGCACGATCTCGCAGATTTCCTTGATTGCTTCTTCAAATACGCCATGGGTAGACGGGTAAGTGATCATCAGGCAGCTGAGGTGTTTGGAATGCAGCTCTGCCTTGGCTTTCAGATCGGTGACATCGACATTGCCATTGTCATCGCAGTTCACCACTACTACTTCGAGGCTGGCCATTTGTGCGGTAGCTGGGTTGGTGCCATGGGCAGACTTCGGGATCAGGCATACATTACGGTGGCCTTCACCGCGTGATGCGTGGTAGCGCTGGATGGCAACCAGGCCTGCATACTCACCCTGCGCGCCGGAGTTAGGTTGCATGCAGATGGCGTCAAAGCCAGTGATCGCGCGCAGATAGCCATCCAGGCCGTTGATCATTTCCAGATAACCCTGGGCTTGATCCAGCGGCGCAAACGGGTGAATGTCGCCAAATTCGGACCAGGTGACTGGGATCATCTCGCTGGTCGCGTTCAGTTTCATGGTGCAGGAACCCAAGCTGATCATCGAATGATTCAGCGCCAGATCCTTGTTTTCCAGGCGCTTGATATAGCGCAGCATCTCGTGTTCGGTGTGGTAGCGATTGAATACTGGATGCGTCAGGTAAGCCGACTCGCGCCCTAGGCTTGCCGGAATGCCATTGCCATCTGCCAGCAGACCATCAATAGTATCGACCGAATGGCCATTGGCACCAAAGGCTTGCCACAAGGCTTCCACATCAGCACGACTGGATTTCTCGTCAAACGATACGCCCAACACGGTGGGGCTGACGCGGCGCAGGTTGTAACCCGCAGCCAAGGCGGCTTGGTAGACATCGCCAGCATGCGAACCCAGCTCAATATGAATGGTGTCGAAGAAGCTGTTGTTCAGCACCACCAAGTGGGTTTGTTTCAAGCCTTCGGCAAAAATGGCGGCCAGACGGTGAATGCGGGTTGCAATCCTTTTCAGGCCTTGCGGACCGTGGTAGACAGCATAGAACGATGCAATATTGGCCAGCAACACTTGCGAAGTGCAAATGTTGGAATTGGCCTTTTCTCGGCGGATATGCTGCTCACGTGTTTGCAACGCCATACGTAGCGCTTTTTTGCCCCGCGCGTCGATCGATACACCGATGATACGGCCCGGTACCGAACGTTTATGCTCGTCCCTGGTTGCAAAGAAGGCAGCATGCGGGCCACCGAAACCCATAGGAACACCAAAGCGCTGAGCTGAGCCAAGGGCAATATCTGCACCTATTTCACCGGGAGATTTGAGCAACAACAGTGCCATCAGGTCAGTTGCTACGGCGGTGATCACACCTTTGGCTTTCAGCGCGCTAACGATGGCTGGAAGGTCGGCCAGTTCACCTTGCTGGTTCGGGTATTGCAAGAGTGCGCCAAAGACATCATGCAATGCGGCATCTTGCGCTTTGCCGAACACCAGTTCAAAGCCAAAGAACGCAGCGCGGGTCTTGACTACGTCAATGGTCTGTGGGAAGCAATCTACATCAACGAAGAAAGCATTGCTCTTGGCTTTGCCGACACGGCGAGCCATGGCCATGGCTTCCGCCGCGGCAGTGGCTTCATCCAACAACGAGGCGTTGGCCAGTTCCATGCCGGTCAGGTCGATGACCATTTGCTGATAATTCAGCAATGCTTCCAGGCGACCTTGGGCGATCTCGGCTTGATAAGGGGTGTACGCGGTATACCAGCCGGGGTTCTCCAGCACATTGCGCAGAATGACCTTCGGGATGATCACATCGTAATAGCCCATGCCAATAAACGAGCGTTGGACTTTGTTTTTACTGGCAACTGCTTTCAGGGCGGCCAGGGCGTCGTACTCGGTTTGTGGTGCGTCCAGTGGTAGTTCATGCGGCAGTCGAATGGCGGCAGGGACAGTCTGGCTGACCAGATCGTCCAGCGAACTGGCGCCGATATCTTTCAGCATGGCATCGAGGTCGGCGGTTTCCGAGCCAATATGGCGACCGATGAATTCTTCGTGGTGTTCAAGTTGGGTAAGCGAGTGCGTCATCGCTGGGTATCCTTACATGCGCGCGGCCAGCCGTCACCGGCCGAAAAAACAACAGCCCCGCGGGGCTGTATGTCCACTGCGAAACTGCCTTAGGCACCAATTTCCTTGGCATAGGCGGCCGCATTCATGCAGCCATCCAGGTCAGCCAGATTCATCGGTTTGATCTTGAAGAACCAACCGTCACTGTACGGATCGGTATTGGCGAGTTCAGGGCTGGCCTCGAGTTCCTCGTTGATAGCCACGACTTCACCGGCAATCGGACAGTACACGTCAGATGCGGCCTTGACCGATTCCACGACGCCGGCCTGGCCATCCTTATCCAGCACTGAACCTACTTTTGGCAATTCGACAAATACGACATCGCCCAGCAGTTCCTGAGCGTGGTGGGTGATGCCGACGGTAACGGTACCATCCGCTTCTTGGCGCAACCACTCGTGGGATTCAACATACTTCAGTTCGGCGGGGATCGTGCTCATGATGCTTTCCTTTTGTTTGTAGGGCGGGTACAAACCGCAGCCCGGCTTTGGATAACGGCGGACAACGGCCAAGCGGCTGTCTCCGTCCTACATCGACGCTAAAATTGGGGGCCCAGGCTACACGGTACGGCTGGTGTGACTGGCAGCCTCTTGTTATTCGTAAACCTTTTTACCGTTGCGAACGAACGGCATCTTGACAACTTTGACTTCTACCAGCGTGCCACGGATGTCCACCTTGGCAGTACTGCCGGTACCTGCGGGTACGCGAGCCATGGCGATTGAGGTTTTAATGGTGGGAGAGAAGGTGCCGCTGGTGGTGATGCCTTCGCCCAGGCCATCGACCACAACTTTCATGCCGTCACGCATGACACCACGGCCTTCCAGCACCAGTCCGACCTGCTTCATTTTGATGCCGGCAGCCCGCTCGGTTTCAATGATGTCGCGGCCAATGAATTGACGATCGGTGGGTTCCCAGGCAATGGTCCAGCCCATCCCGGCCTGTAATGGGGAAACGGTATCATCCATTTCATGGCCGTACAGGTTCATGCCGGCTTCAAGGCGCAAGGTGTCGCGCGCCCCCAAGCCACATGGGGCGACGCCGGCTTGGACCAATGCCTGCCAGAAAGCGGGGGCTTCAGTTGCGGGCACCATGATTTCCAGGCCATCTTCACCGGTGTAACCAGTACGGGCAATAAACCAATCGCCTGCAGGTACACCCTGGAAGATTTTCAGGGACTGGATTAGCTCAGCCCTGTCTGCAAAGGCTGCACATGCCTTGGCAATGGCATTGGGGCCTTGTACGGCAACCATGGCGAGTTCGGGGCGTTCAGTCAGTGTGACATCGAAACCGGCAGTTTGCTTGACCATCCAGGCCAGATCCTTGTCACGCGTGGCGGCATTGACCACCACACGATATCCCGAAGCAGTCAGATAGACGATCAGATCATCGATCACACCGCCTTGCTCATTCAACATGCCGGAATAAAGTGCCTTGCCGACGAAGCCCAGCTTCGCGACATCGTTGGCAATCAGGCGTTGCAGGTAGGTTTTTGCGCCACTACCTGTTACATCGACCACAGTCATGTGGGAAACATCGAACATGCCGGCGTCAGTACGTACCGCTTCATGCTCTTTCAGCTGTGAACCATAATGGATAGGCATTTCCCAGCCAGCGAAATCGACCATTTTGGCACCACAGTCGACGTGGCTTTGGAAGAGGGGCGTGCGTTGCGGAGCGTTGGTCATTGAGTGAGTCCAGGTTCGTTCGTAAACGGGGTTTTACCCATCATAGACTCACCCCTCTGTCCTTGGTACCTGAGATTTTCCGGCTGAAAACAGCCGTTAGCCCCTTCGGCGGATGGCTTTGAATCAGCCAACTCTCTCCAGAGTGATTGGACGCTAGCGCGCCACAGCATCTGCTGGCCAGACCGTTCTGCATGTTGGATAACATTTATGAACGGCAGCGTCTGCTGCATCATGCAGTCCTTGTTGCCTGAGCGATTCCGGGTGAATTTGCGCCTTCGGCGGCAGCGACGCCTTTGGCGGCGCTGCACTCTCCTGCATGAACGGGCGAATTATCGTTCAGAAGCTGGTTGAATGGCAACACGCGCATCACCATGCATGCAAATAGCCATGTAACTTGAACAATCGATAGTTAGGTTGACGAGGCTGGCAAAACACTTATGATGCGTGTTCGTCAAGATTTCCCTCGGATTTTATGAATACTGCATCAGGCCGTTGGACGGCACCCAATCTGCGATTTGCTGCGTTTGCCTTTGCAGCGCTCATCTACATGCTGGCGGTGTACGGTGGCATGCTCGTCCCGTTATTTACCGGTTTGTTGACTTTCTGGTGGGTGGAATCGTTGTCCCGAGCCTTGGTTGGTCGTCTTGGTTCATCCGGTCGCGCCAAATGGATTGCTGTGTCGACCATTGCCATTCTGGTGGTGGGGTTGCTGACAGCGGTGGTGACGGGTGCTATGTTCTTCTTCAAGCCGCATGGCATGCTGGAGGAGCTGTTGCAGGAAATGGCCGATGCGGTTGATTCCAGCCGGGCCTGGTTGCCTGCATTCATTGCCAAATTCTTGCCACCGCGTAGTGAGCTGTTGGGTGAGGTGGGCCGACTGCTGCGGGAACACGCCGCCATGGTTGGCAATATTGGGTTGGGTGCGCTGAAAGTGTTGGGCTATGCTTTGCTGGGGATGCTGCTGGGAGCTATGATCGCATTTGCCGATATCGTTGAATATGCCCGTCTGGGGCCGGTGGCCAATCAGTTGATGACGCAGATGGCGGCGGTACGGTTGGCTTTTGCCCGTATTATCTCGGCACAGGTGAAAATCTCTGTCCTGAATACCACGCTGACCGGCCTGTATCTGGCGGTGGCGCTGCCTTTGATGGGCGTCCATCTACCATTTACCAAGACCATGATCGTTGTGACGTTTGTGTGTGGTTTGTTGCCGGTGGTGGGTAATTTGATCTCCAACGTAGTCATCTTTCTGCTGAGTTTGCATCATTCGTTTGGTGCGGCCATCGGAGCGCTGACCTATTTGATCGTAATTCACAAACTGGAATACTTCTTCAATGCCCGCATTGTTGGTGGTGAAATCAAGGCCAAAGCCTGGGAAATCCTGCTGGTCATGTTATTGATGGAGCGGGTGTTCGGGCCAGTGGGTGTGGTGGCGGCACCGGTGTTCTATGCTTGGTTCAAGGACGAATGGCGGCGTTGGGATGTGCCAAAATTCAAATAAGAAGGGAGTATTGCGACTCCCATGAAAAAAGCGAGATCAATTCATCTCGCTTTTTTGTTGCTTCAAGCCGTTTCCCAGTGTTCCAAAATCAGTTGTAGCGTCGTATTGCCATTGTACTCATTGGCACTGAGCCGATAGACGGCCCGCACCCGTTCCGGTAAAGGAGTGGCGTGATTGAACAGCATGGCATCCAGCACTTGGCCCTGGTTGGCCAGCTTGAGTTTAAGGTGTCTGTCTGCAACCACGCGCTGATTGGCGACATGGAATTCCCCATGAAAGGCGGGTTGGGGAAAACCTTGTCCCCATACGTGGCGATTTAGATTGGCGGCAATATCCAGCGAGAATTCGCGAGCACTCAGCTCGCCATCGGTCAGGAATTCGCGCGCCAGATCGTCGGCGTGCAGCAGGCTGCGTGCCACGTCATCAAACGCCTGCTTGAAGTGTTCAAAGTCACACTCACGAATGGTCAGCCCGGCTGCAGCAGCGTGACCGCCAAATTTCAGGATCAAATTTGGATAACGCTTGGAGAGCAAATCCAGTGCATCACGCAAATGGAGTGGGCCGATAGAGCGTCCGGAGCCTTTGATCTCTCCCTCGTGGCCAGGGGCAAATACAATAGTCGGCCGATGAAAACGATCCTTGACGCGTGAGGCCAGAATGCCGATTACGCCCTGATGCCAATCATTCCGGTACAAACTGATTGCATAACGGTCATCGGCGTTCAATCCATCCAGAATCGCTAGGGCTTCTTCCTGCATGCCGCTTTCGATGTTGCGACGCTCCCGGTTCAGTCGATCCAGTTCGCTGGCCAATGCCAGTGCATGGTCCACATTGTCGGTCAGCAGGCAGGCAATGCCCAGTGACATGTCGTCCAACCGGCCGGCAGCATTCAGGCGTGGGCCTAAGGTAAAGCCCAAGTCGAAACAGCTGGCCTGGGCAAATTGGCGACCAGCAATGCGAAACAGGCTCAGAATGCCCGGTACGGCCCGGCCGGCACGCATACGCGCCAACCCCTGACTGACCAGAATGCGGTTGTTGTGGTCGAGTTTGACAACATCGGCCACTGTGCCAAGTGCGACCAAGTCAAGTAGATTGCCCAAATTGGGGCCACTGCCATCGCCAAATGCGCCACGTTGGCGCAATTCGGCCCGTAAGGCCAGCATGACATAGAAAATGACGCCGACGCCAGCCAGACTCTTGCTAGGGAACGGACAATCCGGCTGGTTGGGGTTGACGATCAATGCCTCTGGTAATGTATCGCCCGGTAAATGGTGGTCGGTAACCAGTACGTCAATGCCAAGTGTCTTGGCAGCTTGGATGCCGTCGACGCTGGCAATGCCGTTATCAACGGTGATCAGCAGGTCGGGTTGTCGCTGGGCTGCCAATTCGACAATTTCGGGCGTCAGGCCATAACCATATTCAAATCGGTTGGGGACGATGAAATCAACTGTAGCGCCCATGGCGTTTAATGCACGCATGGCGACAGCACAGGCCGTGGCGCCGTCTGAATCGTAATCGGCAACGATCAACAGGCGTTCACGGTGCGCAATGGCATCGGCCAGTCGGCTGGCGGCGGCTTCAACGTTCTTCAGTTGATGAAATGGAATCAGTTTGTCCAGGCCGGTTTCCAAATCACCTGGATGACTGACTCCGCGCGCAGCGTAAAGGCGTGCAAACAGTGGAGGCAAACCACTACTGACCAGCTGTTCAACATGGGTGGATTGATAGGGGCGGGTACGAATCGTGCTCATGTCGGATCTCCAGCGGATGCCCAATGGCCGAGCGATTGGCTGCCTTTCCAGAACTGCCAGCGTGCAGTCGGTTTGATAAGGCAATCAAAATACCCAGGGGCCACTAGCAATAGGCTATTGAGTTGTCCACTGGCCAATAGTGTTTTCATTGGGGTGAACCAGTCTTGTTCCAGGTGTAACAGCGTTTCCCGCCAACCATAGGCATCGCCATAGGAGGCAGCCCCGCTTAAGCTGTCAAGGATAATCAGTTGTTGCTCGCCCTGCGCTTGACCATGCCATACGGTTGCTGTGGCGGGCAAGTTGTCAAAGGGTAGTTGGGCGGCGTGGGCCAGTGCGGCCGCCTCGTGTTGATCTGCCCAGCATTGTTGATAAGGCTTGTGCAAGCTTGGCGGCAAAGTGCCGCCGCCCCAAGGCCAGATACTGTTGATCGTCGGGTCGCCTGCCGCATCTCGTGCATCATTGACTGGGTGGTTGTACAACAGCATTTGCAGTTCGTTCAGCAGGTGGTGCCAGTGCATGGCGTCGTGCCCCTGTGGTAGGTGGCGATGGATATCCTGCCCGATGACGTGCTCGACCGGTACTACCGTGATGTGGGGTGTTTGATTGCAGCGTAGATACCAGCGATTGGGATAGGGGGCGATGAAATGCAGACCATCTTCCGAAAAATGTTGATTGAGTGAAGCCATAATTGCATCGGCCTCGTATTGGGTGATCGACAGAATCCCGCTGTCCGCCAGAATCAATTGGTCGCGATTGACTTGCAGGTGCACCGGGTCGGCGCGCATCCAGTAATCTCCAGCCGGTTCGGTACCGTCCAGCAACAGGCTCAATGGCGCCCAGGGCAACATGCCATCCGTCGACATGCCAAACCGCTGCGCCAGCCAGTGGTGTAGTGACAGGGGCTGAGGTGCATGTGCACCACGGGATAGTAGCCAGCTTAATGCGGGCAAGGGCAGGTCACGGTAGATTTCCGGCAGTGCCGGATCAGGCCAGAACAAATGCGGGGTGACAAGCGTCAGATGCATGAGCGATGAATGCGGGCATGACGGGAAAGCGCGCATTCTACACTTACCATTTCCACCATTGATGCAGTTTTTTCCTTCGGTCAGTGTTGATTGATCACTGAATAGGCATGGCCGTCGCTGTGCCTTCGGGTTGGCATAAACTGGAGCCGACTTCTCGGATGTGGCACACTGCCGGCTCCATAAATTGAGGTAATGTCCGTTGACGCCATTTGAGTTGTTCGTCGGCTTGCGCTATACGCGCGCCAAGCGGCGTAATCATTTTATTTCCTTTATCTCCGGTGCTTCCATGGTCGGCATTGCGCTGGGCGTATGGGCTTTGATCGTGGTGTTGTCGGTGATGAACGGCTTTCAGAAAGAAGTCAGGGCACGCATGCTGTCAGTGGTGTCGCATGTGCAGGTGGTCGGCCCGCGCGACCGGTTGATGGATTGGCAGTATGTTACGAGCCAGGTCAAACAAAACAAACAGGTGGTGGCGACCGCACCTTATGTCACAGGGCAAGGTCTGCTGAGCTTTGATACCACAGTCAAGGGTATTGCCGTCCAAGGTATTCTGCCAGTTGCTGAAGCCACAGTGTCTGATGTGGCCAAGCACATGAAGCATGGTCGCATGGATGCTCTTGTGCCCGGTGCGTTTGGCATGGTTTTGGGGCGTGGGGTGGCGCGTGAGTTAGGTGTACAGCCTGGTGACAAAGTTACCTTGATCACACCGCAGGGCCAGGTTTCCCCAGTGGGCACTATGCCACGCTTCAAGCAGTTCACGGTGGTGGGTGTGTTCGAGATGGACCTGTTCCAATACGACGACACCTTGGCTTACATTCATATGACAGATGCGCAAAAGTTGTTTCGTTTTGGTGATGATGTCAGCGGCGTTCGTTTGAAACTGGATGATGTGATGCAGTCGCCCAGCGTCGCACGGAATCTGATCCATACACTGAAAGCGGATGCCTATGTGATGGACTGGACACAACAAAACGCCAATTATTTCCGTGCGGTACAAATCGAAAAGCGCATGATGTTCATCATCCTGACCTTGATTGTGGCGGTGGCGGCATTCAATCTGGTTTCCACGCTGGTGATGACGGTCACCGACAAGCAGGCTGATATCGCCATCTTGCGCACCATGGGGGCATCGCCAGGTTCCATCATGAAGATTTTTGTGGTTCAGGGATCGATTGTCGGTTTCATCGGCACCATCATTGGTTCCCTTGCTGGCATTGTGACGGCGCTGAATATCGACGTGATCGTACCGACCATCGAACGTTTCATCGGCACCAAAATTCTGGCAGGCGAAGTCTATTTCATTACCGAATTGCCCTCTGACCTTCAATGGATGGATGTTTCGACCATCACCGTTGTGTCGTTGATTCTTTCCCTGTTGGCCACGATCTACCCAAGCTGGCGTGCTGCCCGCATCAATCCGGCGGAGGCACTGCGCTATGAGTAAGCCAATCATTCATTGTCAGGCGGTTGAAAAGATCTTCCTGCAGGGCAAAACGGAAGTACCCGTCTTGCGGGGTATCGATTTCACGGTGGAAAAGGGCGAGATCGTTGCGATCGTGGGTGCTTCCGGTTCTGGCAAGAGCACTTTTCTGCATGTGGTGGGCGGCTTGGATAGCCCGACACGTGGCCAGATCCAGATTGATGGCCAAGAGATCGCCAAGCTGGATGAGCGCCGCAAGGGGGAATTGCGCAATCGGGCTTTGGGTTTCGTTTATCAGTTCCACCATCTGCTGCCAGAATTCACCGCGCTGGAGAACGTCGCCATGCCTTTGCTGATCCGTCGTGAAACGGCGGCATCTGCTACGCAGCAAGCCAAGCAGATGCTGGAGCAAGTTGGCCTGGGGCATCGTCTGACCCACAAGCCGGGTGAGCTGTCTGGCGGCGAGCGCCAACGTGCTGCCATCGCTCGGGCGTTGGTTACCAAGCCCGCCTGCTTGTTGGCCGATGAACCTACCGGCAATCTGGATCGCAAGACAGCCAATGAGGTGTATGAGCTGATGCTGAACTTGAACCGACAATTGAGCACCTCGCTGGTGCTGGTTACACATGATCAGGAGCTGGCCGCCAAGGCGGACCGGATTCTGCATATGGAAGATGGGGTGCTGAGGTAATCATCCGGCTGGCTTTGCCACTTGGCCTGTCATCATCATCCGTCAATAAAATGACAGGCCAAGTCGTGCGCGCTGGGTTTCCTATTTGCATGCTCAGTAAATACCCTCATCAAAACACAGGGTGACTGCCCAGCAAATCTGCAGCTACTGGCTGTGGCGAGTCAGTGGGACCCAAGCCCGTGCTTAGGTGGCCTACATTTTTCAGGTAGAATGTACCGTTTTCCCGCAACGATACGTTCATCATGATTCGCACGCGTTTTGCTCCTAGCCCTACCGGCTATCTTCACATTGGCGGTGTACGCACCGCACTGTTCTCCTGGGCTTTTGCCCGTAAGCATGGCGGCACCTTTGTGTTGCGCATTGAAGACACCGATCTGGAGCGTTCCACCCCTGAATCTGTCAAGGCGATTCTGGATGGCATGCAATGGGTGGGGTTGGCGCATGACGAAGGCCCGTTCTATCAAACCCATCGCTTTGACCGCTATAAGGCCGTCATCCAGGAAATGTTGGTCACAGGTACCGCCTATTACTGTTACAGTTCGAAGGAAGAGTTGGACCAGATGCGTGCCGATGCCGAAGCACGGGGTGAGAAGCCGCGTTACGACCGGCGTTGGCGCCCGGAGGCAGGTAAAACATTACCCCCTCCACCTGCTGGCGTGCAGCCTGTAGTGCGCTTTAAGACGCCATTAGATGGCGTGGTAGCGTGGGATGATGCGGTGAAGGGCCGTATCGAAATCAGCAATGATGAGTTGGATGACTTGATCATTGCCCGCGGTGATGGTGCGCCAACCTATAACTTCTGCGTGGTGGTGGACGACTGGGATATGGGCATCACCCATGTGATTCGCGGGGATGATCACGTCAACAACACGCCGCGTCAGATCAATATTCTGAAAGCATTGGGCGCACCTGTGCCGGTTTACGGCCATTTGCCGATGATTCTGCGTGAAGATGGCCAGAAGATGTCCAAGCGTCGTGATGCGGTGAGCGTGGTGGAATATGCCACCATGGGCATCCTGCCTGAAGCGCTGTTGAACTATTTGGCGCGTTTGGGGTGGGGGTATGGCGATGCGGAATTCTTTACCGTGGATCAGTTTGTGGAATGGTTCAGCCTGGAGGGAGTTAGCCCCAGCCCGTCGCGTTTTGATAAAGAAAAGCTGATGTGGTTGAATGCACAGCATATGAAGGCTGCAGACAACATCCGTTTGGCTGATCTGGTTTTACCGCGCCTGACGGATAAGGGTATTGTCACAGATGCCGGGCCTGTCTTGGCGGCGGTGATTGGTTTGGTCAAGGAGCGGGTGCAGGATCTGAATGCCTTGGCAGAGCAGTGCGATTACTTCTACCAGAAGCGTGCCCCGTCTGCCGAAGACTTGGCCAAGCATCTGGATGACGCTTCTGCGGCTCGTATGGCCCGTTTCGCAGCCAGGTTGGCTGGGTTGTCGGATTGGACTGCTGAAGCGATCCATGGCCTGTTCAAGCCCTTCTGCGAAGAGGAGGGTGTCAAGATGGGTCAATTGGGTATGCCGCTGCGGGTGAAGGTATGTGGTACCACCCAGACTCCGTCGATTGATGCGGTTCTGACATTGATCGGTAAGGAAGAGGTGTTACGCCGGATGGCATAAGATCTTGCAGGGTATGGAAAAAAGCCGGCATGTCATTGCCGGTTTTTTTATGGCGTGGGTTTATGCTCAGGCGTGCGTGGCTACTGTTAATGCGCTGGATAGTAATTTGGCGGTTACATCCACGATTGGAATCACTCGCTCATAAGCCATGCGTGTGGGGCCAATGACACCTACTGTGCCAACGACTTCTCCATTCACTTCGTAAGGTGCGGTGACAACGGAGAACTCATCCAGCGGGACGACACCTGATTCGCCACCAATGTAAATCTTCACACCTTGAGCCTGTCGGCTGATTTCCAGCAACTTCAACATTTCTGTTTTGTGTTCGAACAGGTCGAATAGTCGACGCAGGCTATTAACGTTGGATGAAAAATCATCAATATTCAATAGGTTACGCTCGCCTGCAATCACGTATTGTCCTCCTGCACTAAGTGTTTCATTGCTGGCGGCGAGCGCCGCAGTCATCAGGGCGCTGATGTCCACCTGCAATTGCTTCAATTCATCGCGCAGTGAAAGGGTGATGTCGTCCAGCGTCTTACCGGCGAAATGCAGATTAAAGAAGTTGCTGGCCAAGGTCAGTTCTGCCTGGGTATGCGTGCGATCGGTCAGCAGCATTCGATTTTGCACATCACCCTCGGGGGTTACCAGAATCAAGAGCACCCGTTTTTCGGAGAGTGGAATGAATTCGATGTGTTTGAACACATTGCTAGGAACTGGGGACATCACCACGCCGGCAAACTGTGTCAGTTCGGATAACAATTGGGAGGCTGAACTGATTAATCGTTGCGGGTTATCTGGATGCAGTTGCTCTTCCAGTTGATGGATCTCAACAGAGTGCAGTGGTTTGACGGTCAGTAATGTGTCGACAAATACTCGGTAGCCCAGTGGCGTCGGAATGCGGCCAGCCGACGTGTGGGGGCTGGTGATGAAGCCCATTTCTTCAAGATCTGCCATGACATTGCGTATGGAGGCAGCTGACAGGTCAAGCCCGGAATATTTGGATAGCGTCCGGGAGCCAACCGGCTGGCCGTCGCAGATATAGCGTTCGACCAGTGTCTTGAGCAGGATTTGCGAGCGTTCGTTCAACATACTTTGCATTGTGTCACAAGTGATCGAAATCCTGTTGACGTTTGTTGTATCAAATATCATTATATTGTCATAAAGCAGCATTGCATCAATGGGTGTGATGTGTGTGCCAGTGGCATGTCAATCGGTATTCAACCTAGTATTGACGGGCTTTCTGGTGGATTCAAGAGTTATATGGCATCGGCCCGGCTTTCCTTAATGAACGTTGTTCAGTAAAAAACAATGCGATTCAAGGTATTGGTTTAACCATTCGGGTAACTACTTATTGTTGACAGTGGAAAATTTAGAGTTTACATTCCACTCCAATTTGGGTGGTGCGGTGCTATATACATATTAATAAATCGCACTTGTTGAGGAGACGCGATGAAGTTGCGGTGCTGCCTGTGCGGCATGCTGCTGGGTGCGGTAAGCATTCCAGTGGCTGGGGCGCCAGTAGGGTGCAACCCGCTCATCGAACCAGTGGAGCTGCGGGGTGAGGAATCACCCCGCAGTATTCCCGTTTTCATTCCCCGTGATATGGTGGCGCGTTTGCCCGGCTTTATGGTGCAGCCCCTCATTACACCCAATAATCTGCCCGAGCCTGGGTTGGGTTCTTCGTATTTGCCTCATATTGAATCTGCCGGGTCGTCTGCTGATGTGGTAACTGATGCGCACCCTTATTCAGGGCAATCTGATAACCCACTGAGCATGGTGGGTATCAAGCTGGTTAGCTTGGCGCAGTCAATTGGACAGGGTGTCAAAGATGTGGCCTTGACGGCTGGTCAGTTCACAATTGGCAAGCTTGCGCCGTTACTGGGGGTGGATCTCAGCCGTGCTCGCCTCAAGCCTACCGGTTTGAATCTGGTTGCAGATGTCGGTATGGCTCAGGCAGGCCGCCCGCGGTATGTTGGTATCAATAATGCCAATCCATCGCTGAATGCTATGCTTGATCGAGAATGGCAAAGCATGGAGCGTGCGCAGGCACATAGTCCGTCTGCTTGGCAGCCGCCTGGTGGTAAGTGGGAGGCTGCGGCAACCATTGGTATTGATTACCGCTTCGAGTAGTTCTTCCTTTCTTTGATTTCTCCTCTGAATTCCATCTCGATGTGAGCGGGTTCTGTTTGGCTATTGGATTCAACATGTTTTGATGTTGGATCGCATGGCTGTTGGCAAGGCTTGGCTCTGGCTTGTGTTGTGGGGCGATATTACTTGATGGTTCGACGAGGCACTGGTGCCTATGCTGTGAATGCTGGCTAGGTCTAGGTTGGACGTACCGCCAAAACCTGATCATTGCCTCCTATAAATTGATGGGCATAAGCTTCATTGCTTGCATTCTCTGGTGGTGTGGCAGGTTTTTTTGCAGTGCGTGATGGAGCTGCTGCACCTCGCCCTGCGATTTCTTCTCATCATCTCGTCTGTTTTTCCTTTCGTCGGATTGGTGCTGGTTTTCGTAGTTTTACGAATTGACCGCCTGATGCCGCTACAGCACTGTCATGTTCGGCATTTGCTCATGTTATTTATATATTCAATAAAGATAAATTATTTGTTGGTATATTTTTGAGATTTGTAGGTAGTTATGCCAAGATTTTTCTGGGGTTTCGCTATTTGCTTTTCATGTTGGATGTTTATTTTATTCGTTTTAAAACAATGTATTGTTTGATTTAAAGTTGAATTTATTGGTAGTAATACTGACATGTCTATTATTTTATAATACTTTATTGATATTCTAGTAATTGATAGAATTAATGCAAATGTGTTGTTGGTTGGGCTGGGGCCATTCTATTGATCGGGTAGCCATTTTTCTGCCGAGATTTTCAGTTCAAGTATCTGATGTTGAATGAAGTTGTCGCTAGTGAGCATCTTTTCCTTGAGCGTGGTTGTAAGCAAGTCCAGCGTTTGTTAGCACTGTTTGGGACAGTGCTCCTGATTAATGATTGATTGTTGAGGTGTGTTGTGGTGTTTATCCGTAGTTCCATGTCATTGGTAGCTGTTTTGGTTTCGTTGGGTTTGGCTCAACAGGTGGGTGCTGTTGAGGTGATGGGCGCTGGTGCGCCATCGGCCGGGGCGATTTACTCGAAGTGGGCGGATGGGTGGCAGAAAAATGGCGGCCATAGTCTGCGATACGAAACCATGGGTCCAGTCAAAATCATTGATGCGGTCAAAGCAGGTAAGATTGATTTTGGCGTGACGGATGCGCCGCCCAGTAATGCAGAGCTGAGCAAGATTGGCATGGTGGCATTCCCGACGGTGATGACCGGTTTGGTGCCGGTGGTGAATGTACCGGGCTTCAAAGGTGGTCAGCTGCGTCTTAATGGTGACGTGCTAGCCCGCATCATGAGCGGCAAGATTACCGATTGGGCAGATCCGGCCATCGTGGCATTGAATGAGAGTAATCATCCGGCCTCTAAGCCAATCAAGGTGATTACCCGTGCCGATAATTCTGGTTCTACCTTGCATTTGAGCAGTTACCTTTCCGCAACGTCACCGGAGTGGAAGTCTGCATTCGGTACTGGTTACATCGTCAAATGGCCTGCAGGTACCACAGCAGTCAAGGGCTCGGCGGAAATGGTCGCTGCTGTTAAGAATACTGAAGGTGCGATAGGTTATGTTGATTTCGGTACCGCTGTTGAACAAGGGCTTGCCGACGTTCGCATGGAAAACCATGCTGGGAAATTTGTCCGCGCTACGCCTAATGCTTTTATCGAGGCGTTGCAGAACAGTAGCTGGCCTAACAAAGGCGATTTCGATGAAAAGTTGACCAATATGCGAGGTTCAGGCAGTTGGCCAATCGCGACAGCAATGTTCGCGGTGATGCCCAAGGTGGCCGACAACGTGCCGCGCACGACTGCCGCAGCGCAATTGTTTATTCGAGGTTTTATGTCTGGGGATCGTGCAGTCAACTCAATGTCTTATGCACCGCTGCCTGTTACCGTGCAGGGCAAGGCCACCAATACCTTGTCAGCAATCCGTGATAAGGCTGGCCAGCCGTTGCCGATGAGTTTCTTCTAATTCATCGTCATCGTTGGACAAAGCCGGGGAGGGGTATTTACCACCTCCCCGGCTTCATTTTTGCGTGATGCGATGTCATCGCATTGGGCTTTAAAAGTTGGCTACGATGAAAATAGCCAAGTAGGTCAGAATCATGTCGCGAATGACCTTGATGCTGTGATCGCTATGGCCATTCTTGTCGGTGAATGAAATGGCAGGTTGGGGATGGAGTTCTTGCCTGCTGCCCGTCAGCATGTGATGAAACGATATTGATTGCAGTTGGGGCTGTGCTGCGTATTTCTCGAAAATCGCTATCTCCAGGCACTGAAGTAACACGGCGCCAAGTAGTGTGGCAGGGCAAGATGGGCTAAGCTCCGTTGAGCAATGTTGAATTGATTGGGGAGGGAACCGTGCGCAACTTGTATCTGGCTGTTTCGGTAGTAGTGATTTGTGTCTGGACACCGTACACGCATGCAATAGAGTTGTCTGGGGCAGGTTCATCCGCTGCGGCGCCGCTTTACGCCAAATGGGCGGCAGAGATTCAAAAGAATGGTGGCCACTCGCTTCGGTTCGATCCGATTGGTTCAGCAAAGGGCTTGGAGGCAGTTAAAGCGGGCAAGGTCGATTTTGGTGCAACCGATGCATTGCCACCTGGTGCAGAACTGGCCAAGGCCGGCTTGGTTGCCTTTCCGACTGCAGTGACTGCTGTCGTGCCGGTGGTAAACCTGCCAGGCGTCAAGTCAGGTCAAGTCAAACTGAATGGGGAGCTGCTGGCCAAGATATTCAGTGGCAAGATTGTGGAGTGGACTGATCCGGCGATTGTGGCCTTGAATGATGGGGAGCGCGTACCATCTAGGCCAATAAAATTGGTTGTACGTTCGGACGGTTCTGGATCGACATATGCGCTGACCGAGTATCTGGCGCAGATATCGCCTGACTGGAAGGTCAATCAGGGTGTTGGTTTCAACATCAAATGGCCGGCTTGGGCCGTACAGGTAAAAGGAGCGAGTGGCGTGGCAGCATCGGTCAAGGCTACCGAAGGGGCAATTGGCTATGTGGATTATGCAACCGTTGTTGAGTTGGGCTTGACGGATGTCCGATTGATCAACGGTGCCGGCCGTGCCGCAAAAGCAGGACCTGCCAGTATTACCGATGCATTGTTGAATAGCGGCTGGTCAACCAAAGGTGACTTTGACGAAAGGCTGATCAACAAGGGTGGTAATAACACTTGGCCCATGGTCACTGCGACATTTGCATTGGTGCCCAAGGTGCTTGATAAGGCAAAAGGCGATGTCTTAGTAGAGTATTTCGTGCGTGGATTCATGCGCGGCGATAGCGCAGTCAATAGCTTGTCATTTGTGCGCCTACCTGATCAAATCAAGGGCAAATCGACCAATGCCTTGTCGCTGGTGCGTGACAAATCCGGCAATTCGTTCCAGATGACCTTTTTCTGATCTCATCCAGTTCACCCAGATCAGGTCTGGAGGCAGTCAACCCGCATGCTGCTCTCGACAGGGCGCGATAGGGCGCCCTGCAGCATTGGGTGGCTGCTTAAGGCTTGAAGTTCTTCAATGCTTTTTGTACCCGATCGACAATGAATGGCTGGGCTGCTGCCGTTGGGTGAATCATGTCGTTTTGAAACCATTCCGGTTTATCTGCAAACCCTTCCAATAGAAATGGAATCAACGGAACTTTGTGTGCCTGTGCCAGTTCCGAGTACATGTCGGCAAAGCGTTGTGTATAAGGCTTGCCAAAGTTGGGTGGTAGTTGCATGCCAACCAGTAGTACTTTGGCTTTGCTGGCCTTTGATTTTTCAATCATGGCGCCAAGGTTTGCCTTGCTATGCTTTAAAGGTAGGCCGCGTAAGCCATCATTGGCACCGAGTTCCAAGATGACAATGGTGGGCTTGTGTTGCTGTAATGCTGAATCCAGTCGCGACAGGCCGCCTGATGTGGTCTCGCCGCTGACACTGGCATTGACGACCTGATAGGCTGGTGTCAGTTTGGCACTCAATAAATGTACCCAACCCTGATTTTGCGGCAGGCCATAGCCCGCAGATAAACTGTCACCGAACACCATGATTACCGGTGCCGCTTGTGCCATTACTGGCCATAACCATAGAACGAGTAAACGCATGAAACGCGACATGAATGTTGCTTCCTCAAAAGATTCGACCACTGGCGATGTACCGATTGTGAAGGCGACCCGGTTGGTCAAGCAAGTGCCAATGGGGGATACACTCCTGACCATTCTGCATGGTGTGGATCTGACCGTCGCCAAAGGTGAGACGCTGGCGATTGTGGGTGCATCCGGTTCTGGTAAGTCCACTCTGCTTGGTTTGCTGGCGGGGCTGGATGTTCCCTCAGAGGGTGAAGTTTGGCTGGGTGGTGCCAATCTGACGACGTTGAATGAAGATGGGCGGGCTCGTGTGCGTGGTAATCTGGTTGGCTTCGTGTTTCAGTCCTTCCAATTGCTGCCGGCCCTGACAGCGCTGGAAAACGTGATGTTACCGCTGGAGCTGGCAGCCAAGCCGGATGCGGAGCGATCTGCCACTGAATGGCTGCAGAAAGTCGGTCTGGGCGCTCGGCTATCACACTATCCCAAACAGCTGTCGGGCGGTGAACAGCAGCGGGTAGCATTGGCGAGGGCTTTTGCCGGTAATCCGCAGTTGTTGTTTGCGGATGAGCCGACAGGCAATCTGGATACCGCCACAGGGCAACAGATTGTCGAATTGTTGTTCGAGCTGAATCGAGCACAAGGTACGACACTGGTCTTGGTTACACATGATTCCCAGCTGGCGGCGCGTTGCCATCGCCACGTGCGGATTGCTGCAGGCCGAATTGATCAGGACGATGCCGCATGAACACTTGGCAGAAAATCAGATTGGCCATGCGCATGTTGCGTCGGGATATGCGGGCTGGTGAATTGAATGTCCTGCTGCTTGCATTGGTGATTGCAGTAGCAGCCATGACTAGTGTGGGCTTTTTTACCGAGCGAGTACAACGGGCACTGAATGAACAGGCAAATGACCTGCTTGGTGCGGATCTGGTCGTGAATGCCGACAAGCCGATCGCTTTGGATTGGCAGCAGCATGCGCATTCTCTGGGGCTGACGCTGGTGCATACCACCACTTTTCCAAGCATGGTACTGGCAGGTGATGGGGCGCAGATTGCTTCGATCAAGGCGGTGACAGCGGGCTATCCGCTGCGAGGACGGTTATTGCTGGGTGAAGCTTCCGCCGTCCGACAGGCCAAGGGTATTCCACCGCTTGGTACATTGTGGGCAGATGAGCGCCTGCTATTGCGATTGAATGCCAAGGTGGGCGATACCGTACAACTGGGTGAGGCGACGTTCCGAATTGATGCGCGTATCGAACGTGAGCCAGATGCGGCCATCGATGTATTCAATTTCATGCCGCGGGTCATTATCAATCAAGCTGACTTGGCTACGACCCAGTTGATTCAGACGGGTAGTCGGGTCAGGTACCGCTTGCTGGCGGCAGGGCAAGCCAAGCAGGTGGAAGCATTCCGTGTCTTTGTCAAACCCAAGATTGGTCGTGGTCAGCGGTTGGAAACGGTACAGGATGCGCGGCCCGAGGTGCGCAGTGCGTTGGAGCGTGCGCAGCGATTCCTCGGGTTGGCGGCTTTGTCCAGTGTAGCGCTGGCTGGCGTGGCAATTGGATTGGCAACCCGACGTTATGTTGAGCGGCACCTTAACCCGGTGGCCATGATGCGTTGCTTGGGGGCCAGTCAGCCCACGATTTTTCAGTTGTTCATGTGGCAGTTCACCTGCCTGGCCTTGTTGGCCGGTGTTGTAGGGGTGGGCGTGGGATTCGTTGCGCAGCATGTGCTGGTGGATACCCTGGCAGGGCTGGTGGATCGTGCACTGCCAGCCGCCCATTGGTTGCCGGGTGTACAGGGCTGGCTGCTGGGTACCTTGTTGTTGTTTGGCTTTGCCATACCACCGCTGATGCAATTGAAGCGTGCATCCACATTGCGGGTGCTGAGGCGCGAAGTGGCAGGTGATGTGGGGAGCCGTGCCATGTATGTGGCGGGCGCGGCAATGTTGATTTTGTTGCTGATCTGGCAAGTAAATGAACCCAAGCTGGCTGCCTATGTGCTGTCTGGCTTTACCGCCGGTATTGCAGTGGCTGCTGGGGCTGGATGGGGGCTGATGTGGCTATTGCGCCGTTTCAATCGGCGCGCGGGGATCACCTGGCGATTTGGTGTGGCTAATCTGTATCGCCGAAAAGGGTTATCAGTGGTGCAGATTGTGGCGTTGTCACTGGGTTTGATGGCTTTACTGACGCTTACCCTGGTGCGCGGTGATCTGCTGCAGTCCTGGCAACAATCGGTTCCGCCCAATGCGCCTAATCGTTTCGTCATCAATATTCAGCCTGATCAACGTGATGCGCTGAATCAGTTCTTCAGCGCTAAGCAGATGGTGATGCCAGCCAGCTATCCGATGATCCGTGGGCGCTGGGTCAGCAAGAATGAGCAGCAGGTGAAGGGTGATCAGTATCAGGAAGAAAATGCCCGTAATCTGGCAGAACGCGAGTTCAATCTGTCCTGGGCTGATAAGCCACAAGTAGATAACCAGATCGTGGCCGGCAAATTCTGGACTCCAGGAGACACCAAGCCACAATTCAGTGTTGAAGAGGGCTTGGCAGAGACATTGGGGATCAAGCTGGGTGATCGTCTGACATTTGATATTGCCGGGGTGCGTTATACCGCACCGGTGACCAGCCTTCGCAAGGTCAACTGGGATTCGTTCAATGTGAACTTTTTTGTGGTGGCAACGCCTGCCATGTTGGCCAAACAGCCAACCAGCTTCATCACCAGTTTTCATCTGCCGGAAGGAGGGCAGGTGGTAGTGAATGATCTCGTACGTGGCTTTCCTAACATGACGGTGATTGATGTCGGTTCGGTATTGCGCGAAGTCCGCGGCATTATCGAGAAGGTGGCCGGGGCGGTTCAGTTTGTTTTCCTGTTTACGCTGGCTGCAGGCCTTGTGGTGCTGCATGCCGCTTTGGCTGCCACGCAGGATGAGCGTCGGTTCGACAATGCGATTTTGCGTACATTGGGGGGGAGTCGTCGGCAACTGATGCATACCACCTTGGCCGAGTTTGCCAGTATCGGTGCAATGGCCGGTGCGGTGGCCGTGCTGGCAAGTGGCGTGCTGGGATGGGTCGTGAGTACGCAGTTGCTGAATCTGCCTTACCAATTCAACCCACTGCTGCCGGTACTTGGAATTGGCGGCGGAGCATTGGCCGTGATGTTGGCCGGTTTGCCGGGCATGTTGCGACTTCTGCGTACGCCGCCGTTGCATGTCCTGAATCAATCAGGCTGAGGGGGCGCGATGCAAATTCAAGATGTCCCGTTTGGGATTACGCAATGGCAGGAAATTGAGCCAACAGTGCATGCGGGTGAGATCGGAGGGGCAAGCTGGTGTACTTGCCAGTTTGGCGAAGTGCGGGGGCGAATGGTGACTTATTCGCCGGGTTACAAGGCAGATCATGGGTGTAGCAAGGGGCATATCCTGCTTTGTTTCAATGGTGAGCTGCACGCCGAATTTGCCAACGGCCGTGTATTTGTTTTGCAACCCGACATGAGTTACCAGGTGGCGGATCTCGCCGAACCTCATCGATCGTATACCGATGTGGGCGCAACATTATTTATCGTGGATTGATAGCGATACATGGATGAGCAGGTCATCAAGGCCATGGCCAAGTGGCCGAATGTGCCGGCAGTGTATGGCTGGCTAAGACTGGATCGGCGCGGTCGATGGTGGGTGCGCGATGAGCAGATACGCAATGATGCCATGTGTGCCTTCATCGGCCGGAACTATGTGCAGTCGCCTGCGGGCGACTATTATTTTCAGAATGGACCGCAGCAGGTATTCGTCAGCCTGGTGGCCACCCCATGGATTTATCGGTTGCAGGGTGGGGATGGGTGGCATTTCATCAGTCATACCGGTTTACCGGTTCGGCCTGCAATGGCGCTGATGGACGAGGAAGGTGCCCTATACCTGATCACCGAACTGGGCCTCGGTTTGGTAGATGAGCAGGATTTGCTGGCCTTGTCAGAATGCCTGGTGGATGAAATGGACCGGCCCGTCACTGAGACGGTATTGCTGGACTGGTTGGCGGAGAGTGGGCGGGCAGGGAAGTTGCTGATGGATCTGGGGGATTGCAAATTGCCGCTGATGTGGGGTGAAAAACATGATCTTCCAATTGGTTATGGATTCAATCGTGAGCCGCGGCCCGGGTGATAAGCGGTTCGTTTTTGGGCGAACATTGAACAAAATGTAACAAAAACGGCGTAGCTTACGTGCCTTTTTGTTAATATTTGCCGGTTAACGACGTTTACCAACAAGAGGAGACTGTAATAATGGATCGTCGCGCGTTTTTGAAATTGGGTGGTTTTCTCACCGTGTCTGTCGCAACCACAGGGCTGGTTGGTTGCGGTAGCGATGGCGGCGGCGACTCGCCCGCACCGGGCACCGGCAAGGTATACAGCTTCCCGCAAGGGGTGGCGTCAGGAGATCCCAAGTCTGGCAGCATCATTCTATGGACGCGAGTCACGCGGAATGATGGCTCGGCAGCGGATATCAACTTCAAGGTACAGGTATCCAAAGCAGCAGATTTTGCCAGCTTGATCGTTGATTTTGCGCTGGTGGCCCAGGCAGGGTGGGATAACACTATTCGCCACAAAGTGACGGGGCTGGAGCCAGCAACTACCTATTACTATCGGTTTGTCGCAGGTGAAGATGTATCCATCACTGGTCGTACCAAAACTGCACCGGCTGTAGATGCGGACCTGTCCAGTCTGAAATTTGCCTTCATTTCCTGTCAGGATTGGACGGTCAACCATTGGGCTGCATTTGACGAGTTGGTGAAGGAAGACATCGACTTTGTTGTTCATCTCGGTGATTACATCTATGAAACAGTCGGTGAGGCTTTCCAGACAGGCGGGGTAGAGGGCGCTCATGGTGCATTGACCCTGCCAAATGGTACGGTCACCAAATCCGGTAAGGGCCACTACGCAACAACTCTGGCGGATTATCGTTATCTATACAAGAGCTATCGTACTGATGTACGGTTGCAGGCATTGCATGCCAAATTCCCGATTGTCGCAATCTGGGATGACCATGAGTTCAGTGATGATTGCTGGGGTGATCATCAGACTTATACCACGGACAATCCGCAACAAACAGATCGCCGCAAGTCTGCGACCCAGGCTTGGTACGAGTTTATGCCTGCTGATGTCAGTTTTGATGCTAGTCAGCCTGATTTTTCCAAGCAGATCAGCAATTTCCGTGATTTGCAGTTCGGTAAGCTGATGCACTTGATTGTGACCGATCAACGCTTGTTCCGTACCGACCACGTGATTCCGGAAACCTTGTCTCCATTGGGTGAGGTGGGTAGCCGCTATTTTGTGAAGCAGACTGACCTGGTTGGTGCCGAGGCGCAAAAGATCGCAGCGGCAACGGCACAGACTGCCGGCTTGCCGGGCGGCCCTTTCCCATTGGCTGCAACCTCGGTGTTGGGTGAGCTGCAACGCGGTTGGTGGAAGCAGAAGATGGCCATGTCGACTGCTACCTGGAAGGTATGGGCGAATGAAGTGTCATTGCTGCGCATGCAGGTCAATCTAGCTACGGTAGCGCAGTTGGGGCTGGCCGTGCCTGATGCTTTCAAGAACAACTATATCCTGAATGCAGATCAGTGGGATGGCTTCAATGCAGAGCGCAAGGATATGATGGGCTTCCTGAAGACCAATGGCGTGAAGAATGTGGTGGCAATCACGGGTGATATTCATGCATTCTTCGCAGGTAGTGTCATGGATGACTATGATGCGGCTACCCCGACCCCCGTCATGGTGGATCTGGTTACTGCCGGGGTATCGAGCAATTCATTCCAGTCCTATTTCAAGTCAGTGGTTGATTCCAATCCTACTTTCGCACCGCTGCGTGATTTGATCTACAAGGGAGATGTAAATACCTTCGATTTCTATCTCAAGGCTTTCAATCCCTGGGTTACTCATGCCGATACCGACGCGCAAGGCTATGCGGTAGTAACGGTGACGCCAGACAATTTGACAACTTTGTTCAAGAAGGTCGGCCGTTTGAGTGATGGCAAACTGCCTCTGCAGACTGTTCAATACGCAACACGATTGACGGTGACAAAAGATACGGCGGCGGTTGTCGTTGGCTGATTACAGATGACTGGATGAAAAAGCCCGCGTTGATCGCGGGCTTTTTCGTGTCTGGTTCATGGGTTTGCTGCTGATTCGGCATTGCATCGTATGGTCTGGCGACGTTGAGTTGGAGTGAAATGGGGGCTAGGGTTTTCCCTGATTTTGTATTTGTGTTATTAATGCGTATCGGCATGACCGAAGCAGGGCGAACTGGCCGGTAGACTGTTAGCCCCGATAAACGCAGCTGGGTGAACCGGCGCATCAGGAGAGGGTGGCAAGATGGATAGACGACAGTTCATGAAGCTGGCGGGGAGTTTGACGGTAATTTCGGCAGCGGCTGGTTTGACCGGGTGCCAATCTTCCGTCAGTGGTGGCGATTCCCCGGATGATTTCGATTTAACCAAACATATTCAGCAAGCCGCGCAAAATGGCTCAGCGCCAAACCGCCCTGGTGCTGGTGTGTATAAATTTCCACAGTCGATTGCATCCGGTGACCCGAAAGCCGATTCGGCCGTGTTTTGGACGCGTGCGTTGCGTGCAGATGGCGTGGTGGGTGACGTGCCTATGAAGCTGGCGCTGTCAAAAACAGCCGATTTTCGCTTGATTCAATTTTATGACGTAATCGCCAAGCTGGATCTGGATGGCACGGTACGAGTCAAGATCACGGGTCTGGAGGCAGATCAGACCTATTATTTCTGCTTTGTGGCGGATCGCGATGTGTCGCCGACTGGGCGTGCGCGAACATTGCCGGCGGCTGATGCTGACCTCAACAAGCTCAAATTGGCCTTTATCAGTGGTTTGGATTGGAGTTATAACCATTGGCAAGGTGCCAGTATTTTGACTGACGGCGAGTCGGATATTGATTTCCTGGTGCTGCTGGGGGATGGTCTGAGTGCATTGGTGCCACCTGAAGCCAGCAAACTGACTGTTGAGTCGACACATCGGCCACTCAGTCTGCCGAACGGATTGACGATTAAAGATAAAGGAAAGCTGGCCAGCTCATTGGATGATTTTCGCTATCTGTATCGTACCTATCGTGCAGATGCTCGTCTGCAGGCCCTGTTTGCGCGATACACGCTATTGCCAGTGTGGGGTGATCAGGAGTTTGCGCCAGATGCCTGGCAGGATCATGAAGGTATAACTAGCGCCAACGAGCAGCAAACTCAACGCCGACAAATGGCTACATTGGCCTGGTTGGAGAATCTGCCAGTTGATTGGAATGACCTGCACTATACCGCTGGTGCGGCTGGATTCCAGCAGATCCGGCTCTATCGGGATTTTCATTGGGGCACGTTGCTGCATTTGTTATTGACCGAGCAGCGTCTGGCTCGGTCGGATCATGCAATTCGCGAAGATCTGCCCCATTTGCCAGGTAATCAAACCGGTGCATTGGGTGCGCGTCATATGGTGGTGTCCAGTGTCATGCAGAACAGTGAGCCGGTTGGGCAAACGTTACTTGGGATGGAGCAGAAAGCCTGGGTCAAGGAAACGTTGCGTCACAGTACTGCGCGTTGGAAAGTGCTGGGTGGTGAAAGTAGCCTGTTGAAGATGTCGCTGAATCTGGCGGGCCAGCAGTCGGTTGATTCCTTATTCCAGCAGTCTTATTTGCTGAGTGCAGACCAATGGGATGGCTATGATGCAGAGCGACGTGAGTTGGTTGGCTTTATACGGGATCAGCAAATACAGAATGTGATTTCTCTGTCCGCCCCTGGCGCCTTCATGGCGGGCGAGGTATGGGGCGATTATCGTCAGGCTCGGAACCCGGTCATGCTGGATTTTGCAACCGCTGGTATGTCGGCACCTTCCTTGTTGGAGCGGATTGCCGACATGGCATCAACAGAAAACGTCAGCTTGTCCGGCCTGTTGAAGACAGCCAGTACGATCGATCAGATGATGGCTGAACAGAATTCGACTTGGTTGCAATACGTCAAAACAGGTGTCAGGGGATATACGGTAATGACTTTTCTGAAAGACAAGCTGGTGGTGGAGTATATTGAACTGGCCGAAGTGTCGAATGGTCTGCCGCCGATCAACCCATTCCGAAGCCAGACGACCATGTTTGTCACGCCAGGCAAATTACAGATTGATTTTCCTGGCCGAGGATAGTCGATGCGGGCCAGCAATCTGTCATCAAAAAGCATACCTCTGATATTTAGGTAAGCATTGGGTCGTTTGAATGATCCAAGAGGAAATATAGGGAGGCAGTATGAGGATTTGGCGGAGCGGACGGGACTCGAACCCGCGACCCCCGGCGTGACAGGCCGGTATTCTAACCAACTGAACTACCGCTCCGCAGCGGTATGACATGAAATCGATCTGGTGGGCGCTGACGGAGTCGAACCGCCGACATTCTGCTTGTAAGGCAGACGCTCTACCAACTGAGCTAAGCGCCCATTACACGTTGTTACTGTGCACGGGATTTCATGCTAAAACAGGATTGTTGCTGGCGGAGCGGACGGGACTCGAACCCGCGACCCCCGGCGTGACAGGCCGGTATTCTAACCAACTGAACTACCGCTCCGCAGCGGTATGACATGAAATCGATCTGGTGGGCGCTGACGGAGTCGAACCGCCGACATTCTGCTTGTAAGGCAGACGCTCTACCAACTGAGCTAAGCGCCCATTACACGTTGTTACTGTGCACGGGATTTCATGCTAAAACAGGATTGTTGCTGGCGGAGCGGACGGGACTCGAACCCGCGACCCCCGGCGTGACAGGCCGGTATTCTAACCAACTGAACTACCGCTCCGCAGCGGTTCTTGACGCAATGTTTGGTGGGCGCTGACGGAGTCGAACCGCCGACATTCTGCTTGTAAGGCAGACGCTCTACCAACTGAGCTAAGCGCCCGTTGCGTCGAAGAGGGGCGCATTTAATCATGCTTTATTGGAGGGGTCAACACCCTTTTACAAAAAACTTTCGATCGGGCACATGGCCTTGAGATGGACCGCCAGGGCGCACCAATGCTCGATTCAAAAAAATGAATAACTTGAATGCGGTGGTATGTATATTTCATGATTGAGCAAATTGTACTGGTGGCTGGAACAATTGTTGCCGCTTCGATTTAGGGCGGCAAGCAAGAGAAGGGCGTGGCCTTGACACTTGAATGGAATGTAGTGAAACGCGTTTTCTGGGAAAGGTGTCGCGAGTAATGTGTCAATCAGTAGCAGAGTAAATAACACTGTTGGCAGCCCAGCTGTCTGAATTTGAAATTAGATGCTGAAACATGCTTCCGTTATACTTGACCGAGCTTGGCGCTTGAGATGGCCTTTGCTGCACCATACGTGGATTCAAATGGAATGATTGGTTGAGGATGGTGTGGTGGTGATTTATATGTGAAATGGCGTATTCAGTGCACATAATGAAGCGGGTTTCGTATAATCCCCCGTTGAACCCTATTTCGCCTGTATCCTCTAACAGGACTGGCTCCACATAATTGACCGGCTCAGCCGGCATACCCTGATGCGACACACGCAGATCCCACTCAAACTGCTAAATGTATTATTGATTGCCCTGATTGCCTGGCTTGCGGCCAGCGTGACATGGCGTTTTGTGGCGCCCAAGCCGACTGCAGTGCCGGGTGCCAAATCCACTGCTGTACCCATGCCGCAGAATCCAGTCCCCATACTGGATTTGAACCTGGTGGCGGGGTTGTTTGGCCGTACCCAAGGGGTAGCCGATAATGGCCAGATCGTACCCAGCAATCTACCTTATAAGTTACGCGGTGTAATTACCGGGACGGCTAATCAGGTGCCAGCTGCAACTTTCTCAGGCGTAGGTGCCAAAGAAGTGGCGGTGACGGTGGGTGACGAGATCCAGCCGGGCGTCAAGCTTCTGGAGGTGGCGTCAGATCACGTTGTGGTACAGAACAATGGCCGCCGTGAGCGGATTGATCTTGATGCAAAGCCTGCATTGGTGATTGATGGTGTTACGCCAGTTGGTGCGATGCAGGATGGCATTCCACCTGGCATGGGCCCAAATGAGACCCCGCCAGGTGCTGAAGGCAATGCCATGGTATTGACTGTGCCACGTGCGGCGTTGGTTAATGCTTTGCAGTCGGGTAATGTCGCAGAATGGGCGACCGGATTGCGACCCGACCCTGCGGGGGGCATTCGCATCACTGGCGGTAGTGCTCAAGCCCTGATCAGCGCGCTTGAGCTGCGTGATGGTGATGTGCTGCGCCGAATCAATGGTGCGCAATTAAGCCGGCCTGGCGATATTGCGCTGGTTTACAACGAATTTACCCAGAAAAACAAAGTGCAGTTGGAAGTCATGCGCGATGGTCGACCGACCATGCTTGATTACACCCTGCAACCATAAGGTCGATCATGATCAGAAAAACGTTACCCGTTTTGCTTGCAGCCTCGTTGTTCGTTTCGTCCCTTACTTTTGCTGCGGACGACAACAAGGTGATGCTCAATTTCGTCAACGCCGACATCGAATCGACCATCAAGGCCGTGGGCCTGATTTCCGGCAAGAATTTTGTACTTGATCCGAGAGTGAAGGGTACGATCAATATCGTTTCATCGACCCCGGTTTCCAAGGATCTGGTTTACCCCATCCTGTTATCTTCATTGCGCCTGCAAGGTTTTGCTGCTGTCGAATCCACAGGGACGGTGAAGATTGTGCCGGAAGCTGACGCCAAACAGCATTTCAGTGTGACAGCAGACAAAAGCCTGAACGTATCCGGCGATAAGATCATCACTCAGGTCTATCCGTTGAAGTTTGAGTCTGCGGCTCAGCTGGTGCCGATTCTGCGGCCGTTGATCACACCCAATAATATGATTGCGGCGTACAATAATGCCAATACGCTGGTTATCACTGACTATGCAGAGAACGTCAAGCGGATCAATCGTATTGTGGCCTCGATTGATCAACCATCGACTGCCGAATTCTTTGCCATTCCGCTCAAGCACAGCTCTGCGCTGGATGTGGCTACCACTTTGGCGCGGTTGATGCCGGAACTGGGTACCAGCGGGGTGCCTGGTCAGCCGATGGTGCCGGGCATGGGTGCAGAAGGGGTGAAACGCAGCTCCGTGATTGCCGACCCGCGTTCGAATAGCCTGTTGATTCGTAGCGAAACATCGTCGACTGCACAAAATGTACGGCGCTTGGTGGACATGCTGGATCAACCCGCCCAAAGTGGCAGCAATATCAACGTGGTGTATTTGAAGAACGCTGATGCCGTCAAATTGGCGCAGACGCTGCGCTCCATCATCACAGGCGATACCTCGGCTGCCGCGAGTTCGTCGAGCCCGCCAACCAGTAACATGCCAACGCCGTCTGGCTTGCCAGGTACGTCGGTGTCGCCAGTCTCGCTTGGTGGCAGCAGTGCTGGTGGCACGTCCTCTGCTGCGCAAGGCGGGATGATTCAGGCTGATGCGGCAACCAATTCATTGATCATTACCGCGCCGGATTATGTCTATCGTAATCTCCGGGCAGTTATCGATAAGCTTGACGTGCGTCGCGCCCAGGTTTATCTGGAGGCGTTGATCGCTGAGGTGAATGCTGGGGATACCTCGGAATTTGGCTTCCAGTGGTTGACTGCAGATGGTTTGCAAAGTAACGCCCCTAGCTATCGTGGCTTTGGCGGTACAAATTTTGGTGAAGGCGGCAAGAACATTCTGAATGTGTTGCAGAACCCGCTTTCTGCCAGCACGGGTTTGAGTGTGGGGGTTGCAAAAGGGACGATCACCATTGGCGGTAAGGAGTTCATTAACCTGGGTATGCTGGCCCGTGCCTTGGAAGACAACAAGGCTGGTAATGTACTGTCGACACCGAACCTGCTGACCCTGGATAACGAGGAAGCCAAGATTCTGGTAGGCCAGAACGTACCATTCAAGACCACCAGTCAACCGCAAACGGGAACCACCACCAACCCGTTTACCACCTTTGAACGCAAGGACATTGGTATTACGCTGAAAGTGAAGCCGCAAATCTCCGAAGGGGGCGGTATCACCATGACGGTCTACCAGGAAGTATCAAGTGTGGACGATAGTCAGATCAAGAGTGAAGACTTGATCACCAAGAAGCGGACCATCGAGTCCAAAGTGCTGGTTGACGATGGACAGATCATCGTATTGGGTGGTTTGATCGAGAACAAAGTGAATAGCGGTATCAGCAAGGTGCCATTGCTGGGCGATATTCCGATCATCGGCAATCTGTTCAAGTACGAAAGCCGTAGCTCCACCAAAACCAATCTGATGGTGTTCCTGCGTCCAGTTGTCTTGAAAGATGGTGCAGCCACCAATGTTCTTTCCAGTGACCGTTACGAATACATTCGCGATCAGCAGCGTCAGTTCAAATTGCCGGATTCTTTTGTATTGCATAATCCGCCCACCATTGTGGCACCTGAATTGACCCCAATTGTGCCTAAGGCCAAGTTGGAAGCCGCTGCCAAACCCGACGCGGTAAGCAAGCCAGAGGCGGTTGCAGGCAAAACTACAGAGAATCCGGCTGTTGCCATCGAGCCGACCACGAGCGAGAAGAATTAAGGCATGGAACATCGCATTCCTTATCATTTCGCCAAGAACAAGGGCGTGATCGATGCCGGTGAGCAGGAAGGCAAGATCCAGATTTGGGCACGGGATGATATTGATCCATTGACCTTGTCTGAAGTCCGTCGTGTATTGCTCAGGCCGTTGGCGGTCAGTCTGTATCCACCTGAGGAATTCGAACAGCGCCTAGCTGCGGTGTATTCGCGTGGCGATAGCCAGGCGGCCAGTGTGGTGGAGGATGTTGAGCAGGACTACGACCTGTCGCGTCTGGCGCAAGAGCTGCCGGAAATCGAGGATTTGCTGGAAGCGGAAGACGATGCGCCGATCATTCGCTTGATCAATGCTGTGTTGACGCAGGCATTGCGTGAGTATGCATCGGATATCCACATCGAACCGTTTGAGACGCGCTCGGTGGTGCGGTTTCGCATTGATGGCAAATTGGTTGATGTTATCGAACCCAAGCGGGCCTTGCATGCTGCGTTGGTGTCGCGTATCAAGGTGATGGCCAATCTGGATATCTCCGAAAAACGGTTGCCGCAGGATGGCCGCATTACCCTGCGCATTGCAGGCCGGCCTGTCGATGTGCGGGTCTCGACGTTGCCGACAGGGCATGGTGAGCGGGTTGTGTTGCGTTTGCTGGACAAGTCTGCGGGCAAAATGGATTTGGCCCGCCTGGGCATGAGCCCGGCAACACTCAATCAATTACGGGAGCTGATTGCTCAGCCGCATGGCATCATTCTGGTCACGGGCCCAACCGGTTCCGGTAAGACCACGACATTGTATGCAGCGTTGGGGCAGATGGATGCCAAGACCACCAACATCATGACGGTGGAAGACCCGATCGAATATGACCTGGATGGCGTGGGGCAAACTCAGGTCAATTCGCGCATTGAGATGAATTTTGCGCGGGCCTTGCGTTCGATTTTGCGGCAAGACCCAGACGTGATCATGATTGGTGAAATCCGCGATCTGGAAACAGCCCAAATTGCCGTACAGGCCTCATTGACGGGGCACTTGGTGTTAGCCACCTTGCATACCAACGATGCGGCCAGTGCGGTGACCCGCCTGGTGGATATGGGGATTGAGCCATTTCTGTTGGCATCCAGCCTGATTGGTGTATTGGCCCAACGACTGGCTCGAAATCTATGCCCGGAATGCAAGCGTGAGCACCATCCGGATGAAGCAGAGCGGGCAATGCTGGGACGGGATGGACCAATTTATCGACCAGTAGGTTGTCCGGCATGTAACTTCAACGGTTTCAAAGGCCGAAGTGGCTTGTATGAGCTGCTGACTGTGGACGACTTGATGCGACGTCATATCCACGATGGTACATCAGAAGGAATGATTCGCGATTATGCGGTGAACAAAGGGATGTTGACTTTGCGACAGGATGGTGTGCGTAAGATCCTTGCGGGTGAAACCTCATTGGAAGAGGTATTGCGGGTGACGCGCGACTGATGCACTGTACCCTGTACCCAAAAAGCCGGGTTGAGCCCGGCTTTTTTCACGTTTCCGGTTCGAAGGCTTAGGTGTTGTGGGGCGCGCTGGTGGCTTCTGGATCAAGCTCGTGCGGCACGGGCAGTGTCTCGGGCAGACCAGGTTGCTGGCCACCAAATTGCCGGTAATGCCGTAACTGATAGACATACGCCAGTACCTCGGCCGCTGCTGTATAGAGCTTGGCGGGGATTTCTTCTCCCAATTCCGCGTGAAAATACAATGCCCGGGCGAAAGGTGGTGCGCGCATGACGGTTACCCTGTTTTCTTCTCCAAGTTCGATGATGCGTTCTGCCAGTAGATGAGCCCCCTTGGCGACAACCGTTGGTGCGCGCATGGTGTTGCTTTGGTATTTCAGGGCTACCGCGTAGTGTGTTGGGTTGGTCACGATCACATCGGCCTTGGGGACTTCCTGCATCATCCGCTTGCGTGCAGCCTCGCGCTGCAGTGACCGGATGCGTGCCTTGATCTCAGGTGAGCCTTCGGCTTCTTTCGATTCCCGGCGTACGTCCTCCTTGGTCATGCGCAGGCTTCGCTGGTAATTCCATAACTGGAATGGGACATCGATCAGCACCAAGATGATCATCGACCCGGCAACGACTTCCAGCGTAAAGGAAACCAGGGCCGCAGTGTGGCTGAAACCGGAATAGGGGGATTCGCTGATCAAAGCAAGAAACTCGCCGCGCTCCTGCCAGATTACCCAGCCAGCCACGCCACCAATCAGGAGTGATTTCAGGATGGCTTTAGCACCTTCGACCAGTGCACTGACGGAAAACATCCGTTTCAGGCCGGAAAACGGATTGAGCTTGCTGAATTTGGGTTCCAGCGCTTCAAACGTCAGCAGCCATCCACCCAAAAGCAAGGGTGACACGATCGCAGCGATGGTGACGGCAGCCATGAAGGGAAAGAACGCCAGTAGTGCATCAGCACACATCTTGTACAGCATCTCCAGCATGTGATGTGGATGAAGCAACAGCTTGCGGTCGAAGGTCAGCCCATCACGTACCAGTTTTTGCAGAAAATCAATAAACTGCGGGCCCATCAGCACCAAGGAGGCTACCCCCGTCATGGTGACGGCAAACGTAGCCAACTCGCGTGAGCGGGCAATATTCCCTTTCTGACGGGCTTCTTCCAATCGCCGCGCAGAGGCGGGTTCCGTCCGTTCCTGATCGCTATCTTCAGCCATGATTGGCAACTGGGCAGGGTGATGGCTTGAAGTTTAACTCGGAAAGCCATTGCTGGCCCGGTTGATCTCGACATGATCAAGAATCGGGCTGATCATCACACCATTCGAAGCTCAGCCGGTCGGGTATGACCGCATTGTTCATGGGGATTGCGCAAGACACCCCTTATTGAATCGGCTAAGATATAGAGATTGCCAACAACCCAAGGAGCGTCAGGGGCTGCAGGATTCGACAAGCCGGTACAGCCGGTCGGTTGCCGTCCCTTTATATGAGTAGTCAGATAAGTTTACTTTTTCTTGCCTTCGTTCTGGTGTTATTGAACGGATTTTTTGTCGCAGCGGAATTCGGCCTGGTCAAGTTGCGGCAAACACGCGTCAAGGCAATTGCCAAGGCGCATGGCTTCCGTGGCCGTATTCTTGCCAAAGTACATACCAATCTGGATGCTTACCTGTCAGCTTGCCAACTGGGCATCACCCTGGCTTCGCTGGGTTTGGGCTGGGTGGGTGAGCCTGCCTTTGCACGCTTGCTGGAGCCACTGTTCACGGCAGTTGGTATCGGCAACGAGAAATTGGTGCACGGTGTTTCCTTCTTCATCGCGTTCTTCATTATTTCCTATTTGCATATTGTGGTGGGCGAGCTGGCGCCAAAATCCATGGCCATTCGTCGATCCGAACTGATCGGCTTGTGGACGGCCGTACCGCTATATGGCTTCTATTGGGCCATGTATCCTGCTATCTGGGCTCTGAATGCCAGCGCTAACTGGATATTGAAAATGTTCAAACTGGATGGCACCACCTCACATGAAACCCACTATTCGGCAGACGAGCTGAAGCTGATTTTGCGAGGGTCGGAAGAGACGGAGCAATTTACCAATGAGGAATGGCGGGTATTGGCCCAAGCACTGGATTTTCGGGAACTGGATGTTGCCGATCTGATGCGACCGGTCAGTGAGATGGTCGCGTTGCGTGCAGAAGACGGGCTTGAAGCGAATCTGGACAAGATGGTGCAGACTCGTTATAGCCGCTACCCCTTTATTGGCCAGGATGGCAAGGTAATGGGGGTGTTGCATTTGAAGGATGTGTTCTTTGCCTTGAACAAAGGGGGGGCGGCCGCCAACCTGGATGACTTGGTGAGGCCAGCACAAATTGTTTCACCCAGTATGCCAGCGATGGAGCTGTTCCGTCGTTTTCGCGAGGGTGCGCCGCATTTCGCTGTCGTCACGTATCAGGATGGAGAGCCGTTGGGCTTTGTGACACTGGATAATCTGCTGTCAGCACAGGTTGGTGAGATTCGCGATGAGTTTCGCCATACTCAGAATGAATGGACGCGACTGGATGACGGCTCGTTGATTGGTAAGGGCAGCCTGCCGATCTTTACGTTGGAGCGAGCACTGGGCGTGGACATTGACCAGGATGATGTCGACACCGTTGGTGGTCTGTTGATGTGGCGTCTGGGTGATTTGCCCAAAGAGGGTGACCGCATCGAATTTGATGATTTCGATGTGGTGGTGAAACGCATGAAAGGCCCGCGTATTGTCATGGTGCGGGTGTTTCCACGCTTGGCCCATGCGGCTTGACCACTGCAGCGTAAAGAAAAGCAAAAAAAGCCGACGTTGCCGTCGGCTTTTTTCATGTTTGTTGCAACAGTACCGCCAGGCTGGTTTGCAACGGTTCAATCCATTGCAAGCGATGGAGACTGACCGGAGATGCCATCAGATTGTTCAATGCCGATTGCGCGCAGGCGTGATCCAATTCGGCCAGCCAGCGTTCATGGCCACGCTCCATCCAATTGAGTGTGGAGGTGGGCAGATTGGGTAATGGGCAACCAAAGCAGCTGACATAGCGTACCAAAGCAATGATCAGCGCATCTGCCGAGGCCGTGTTCTGCAGCATATGTTCGGGCCGGGTAGCGGCGTCGCGAATATATTGTTGATGAGCCAAGCCAACATGATCTGCCTGATTTGCTGCATGCAAAGCTGTTTCAAAGACGGTATCAACGTGTGTCATGCGGGGCAGGTGGTAGCAATCGATTGTCGAACGGATAGCGTTGTGCGGACAAGATTACACAGCGGTTTGTATCCGGGTGTAACGGGTTCATCAGCATATTCTGTGTGTGCGGTACGATGGCGCTGGGGACATAGAGCAAGGCCGAAGCACCCTGACGCAGCCATTGGTCGCCGATACTCCGGGTAAGCAAAGTTTGTTCGCGCCAATCGTCGGTGAGTATGTCCTGATCCAGAGAGGCGATGCTGACGTGGTCTGGTACGGTGACCTGCAGCAGCTGATAATTGCGAGGCAGGGCGGCAAGGCTGTTGACTTCCAGGTGAACTAGCGTTTCCAGCAGCGCGCTGGCAGGCGAAGTCGCCAAATAGACGATCGGCCGGCCTTTGCTATGCCAGCGAGCAGGTCCGATCAGGCCACCCTTCCCGGCCAGATCAGCGTAGTTGCTGATACGCCACAGTGTCAGAGGTGAGGTCATCTGGCGTCAGGCAGCGTAGCCTTCATCGATTTCAATCAGGTAATTTTCTACCAGGCGGCAACCAACGTCAGTGCGCAGCATGTCCAGTGGCGATTTGCCATTAAAGCGTAACAGTGAGCGGCGTAACCAGGTGATGGCATCTGTTCGATCGCCAAACACTGATTCAGCCTGGGTAATGATTCTGGCCAGTCTGACGGCGCGCTCGCTTTCTTCCGGGTTGAGCGGTTCCCCCTTGCTTTGACGGTGTTGCAACGTACGGGCTGGGGCGACTAGGCTGATGATCTCCGATCGCTTGATGCCTGCATTGGTCAACATACTGACTACATCCAGAGGCAGGCCAGCACTGATATGTTCGGCCAGATTCAGTTCATCTGTCACATCGACTGAGAGTAATTGTGAAAGGCGACTGTAGTCGTCGGGCAGGTCGGTCGCAGCAGGGGCTGCGAACTTGAATGTCTTGGCTTGCGGCATTGAGGACTCCTTGCGCAAATTGCATTGTTATTCTAGGCGTTTTGCGCGGATGGGGCAATCGGGAAGGCAACAGTAATTAACAGGCCGCCGGCGGAATGATTGCTGACTTTCAAGTTGGCGCCATGAGCTTCGACGATTCGTTTGACGATGGCCAATCCAAGACCACTGCCCCCATCTGCACGGCGGGCCGGATCCAGCCGGGTGAACGGTTGCAGCAGGGTTGGGATCAACTCGGCCGGTACACCTGGACCGTGGTCGCGTAGGCGAAGTATCAACCGACCTCCTTCAACATGGCTACTCAGTTCGATAGGTGGGCTCCCGTAGAGCCGCGCGTTATCGATCAGATTGGTCAGCATACGCTGGATTGCGAGCGGATGTACCTTGATCCAGGGCGCGTCTGGTGCCAGTTCGGTGGCCAGGCTCAGTCCCTGCCGTTGGTAGCGGTCACGGGTTTCTCGCAGCAGTTCATTGAGATCGCAATGCTGGGCGGGCTCTTCAGGCTCGCCGGCAATAAAATCGCGAAACTGTCGCACAATCCGCTCAATGTCGTCGATATCGGTCAGCATGCCATCGCGCAGGCTATCGTCACTCATCATTTCCACACCCAGCCGCAGCCGGGTCAGCGGGGTACGCACATCATGTGAGATCCCGGCCAGCATGACACGACGATCGGTTTCGGCTTGCTGCAATGCGGTGGTCATGCTGTTGAAGGTCAATGCAAGGCTGCGGGTTTCACGCATACCACCTTCAGGTAGTGGGGCAGGGTGCTGGCCCAGTGCCAATTGCCGGGCTGCGGAAATCAGCCGCTTCAATGGCCGGTTGAGATACCAGGCAAAGAAAAATGCGGCGATCAATGCCAGTGCCGAGAAGCCGACCACCGCCAGACTGAGTGTCGTACGCAGCCCGGGCTGTGGGCGTCCCAATGGGATGATCAGCCAATGCGGCTCGTTCAGCATGCTGATCTGCAGCCATAGTAGTGGCTTGGGCTGTACAGTATAGCGCTGGTCACTGAAGACCAACCCATCGGTGCGCAGCCGCGCCACCAACGCATTCAGATCACCTGGCAATGGGTGGCTGTCGGCTGGTGGCCGGGCTGCAATCGTGGGCAGCAGGTTGATGGAGAACGGGCGGTTGTAGGCATCAAGATATAGTGCTCGTTCATCGAGCGTCATGTTGGCCAGCGAAGATTCAAGGTCGGCCAGGGCATCCATGACCTCTTCCGACACCTGTTCGGCCATCAGGTGCCGCCAGTTGTAATTCAGCAATGCCAGCGTGAACAATTGACTGGCTACAACCAGTCCGACCAGCATCAGCGCCAGCCGGCCGAACAACGATCGTGGCATCAGCGCGGTCCGCCATCTGGTACGAAGACGTAGCCAAAGCCCCACACTGTCTGGATGAATTTGGGCTCGGCCGGGTTGGCCTCGATCAGCTTGCGCAACCGGGAAATCTGCACATCAATGGAACGGTCGAATGCTTCGTGTTCCTTACCACGCGCCAGCTCCATCAGGCGTTCACGTGATAGCGGATGACGCGGGTGCATGGCCAACACCTTGAGAATCGAGAACTCGGCATGGGTTAGCACAATGTCCTGTCCATCCCGGGTCAGCTTGCGCGAGCCTGCATCCAGAACGAAACCAGAGAACTCGTATACCTCTTCTGCATTGTAATCCGCAGCCAATGCAGGCGTCTGAGCGTGGCGACGTAGTACCGCATTAATGCGTGCGACCAGTTCACGTGGATTGAATGGTTTGGCCAGATAATCGTCAGCCCCCATTTCCAGGCCGATGATCCGGTCGATATCGTCACCTTTGGCAGTCAACATCAGGATTGGTAAGGCATCGTGTTGGGCGCGCAGGCGTCGGCATGCCGAAAGACCGTCTTCGCCAGGCAACATCAGGTCCAGCACCAGCAGGTGAGGCCGGTTACGTTGCAACCGTTTGTCCAGCTGGCTGGTGTCGGCATATGCATCGACATCGAAGCCTTGTTCAGTCAGATAGCGCAACAGCAGATCGCGCAGGCGGGGGTCATCGTCAATGACCAGAATGCGTTTCTTGGTGGTATTCATGCCGATAGTGTAGCAATTTGCGGCGCGGCCGTTGTGAGGGCAATTGTTAAAAGCTGTATGGATTGTCGATTCTGCTCGTGGATTTTTACAAGCTGGTTGCTCCGTCAAACATTTGCGTTACAAGCTGGCGACACAATGTCACCCAGATCATCCGGCATCATCAGCCTGGGTGATGATGACAAGGTCGGATTCTTTTGACGGAATAGGGAGGTGAATGATGAAATATCTGCAATCTGCTGTAGCTGGGCTGTTGTTGTGCAGTATGCTTGGAGCCGTTCAGGCCGAATCGATCAACGAGCGGCAGTACCAGCAGGATGTGCGAATTGCCAAGGGCGTGCGAAGTGGGGCGCTGACGCACAATGAAGTCCAATCGCTGCGTTCGGAGCGTCGGGAGATTCGTCAGACTGAGCGTCAATATCGGGCTGATGGTCGTTTTACCCAAGCCGAGCGTGTCGCGGTGCGGCACGATTTGAATAAATTGAGCCGCGATATTTATATGCAGAAACACGATGATGATGTTCGGGGTAAAGACTAATCGCCTGTTCCGGCTATCGCAAGCATTGCGTGCCGGTTGGCTGCTGCTGGGGATGACGGGTCTGCTGCTGATGGGCATTGCCCAGGCACAATCGCGCGCCAACCAGGTAGCTGGTCGCCCGGCATTGCTGCGAGTAGGGGATGAGCCTCCTTATGTCGAGCATCGCGAGCGCCGCTTGGAACGGGCGTTGCGGGATGGCAAAATTACCCCTGAGGAAGCAGACCGTCTGCGTGAGCGGTGGCGAGGCCAAGGCCCGCAGCAGGAATTGTGGGGTTATCCGAAGCGCCCCGGCATGGCCCCGCCGGACTCAGCCTGGAAGGAGCGCCGCAAGCGGCTGGTCGAGAGCCTTACTCCACCCCAGCGCCAACAATTTGAAGACATGCAACAGCAAGACCGTCAAGCGCGGGAACGGCTGGAGCAGGGCCTGTCGGATCAGCAAAGGGAGCGGATGCGTCGCCGCCACGAGCTGTCACCGGAGGAACGTCGTGAACTGTTTGAGAGTTTGACGCCTGAACAGCGTGAACAGATCAAATCGCATTTCAAACAGCGGCGGCAAGCCCGTGAGCAATTTTTCAATAGCCTGACTCCCGAGCAGCGCAGTCTGATGCCGCCGCCAATGCATCCGTCCATGGATAAGCCACCGGGTGGCGAGTAGATCCAACCAAAGCCAGAGATGCAGACCGGATCGTGCTGATTGATGATCAGGGCTCGATGCCGATGGGTGCAATGCTCACGGGCTGGCATGGGTTTGACCGGCCTTCGTGTTAAAGGCTGTCTTCATGGCCTGCTGGTTACCCTGCGTGAAACAGACCGAGTCAATAAGCGCTTCACTCGGATGGATCTGCTCGACTGGTCGAAACAAGGGGTGGTTAAGGGGAGACCGCGTATCACGCGATCTACTTAGCGGCTCTTATACCAGATGTAACAATCCTTTGATTACTATCATTACTACTCCTGCATTGCCGGTCTTAGAATCTGTTCAATGGCTTATTACGCAACCATGATCGGGGCTCATGTGCTGCTCAACGTCCTCATGTATCGCACCTACACGCCAGTTTTTGCGCTGCACTTCACCCTGCTGGTGGTCGCTCATCACAGACCTTGAGCAAGCTCTCAGGCAACTGATTCCGGCCGACATGGTGTTTAATTGAGGATTGATGCAGGTTTTGCCGTTTACTCCCTATCTGAAACGCCACGCAGATTGAATGTGTTATCGCCCGATCGGCCATAGAATCATTTGAACGTCCGTAAAAACGGTATTCCAGCTGCAATTCACTGAGCGAATGAATGTGATGACACCTTCCCTGCCTTGGCCCTGCCAATCTCTCATTGGTCTTCCTCCTGAAGTACGCGAGCGCATCAATTCACTGGCGTATTCGTTAAGTGGGTTTGACTATAAGTTCGCTGGCTGGCGTACCGATATCAGTCTGGGCAATCTCCCCGATATCGGTGTACTGGAAGCGCTGTGGCAAGAGGCTAACAAGCTATTTCCCTTATTTCATGCGTTTCTGTCAGAACATGACCCGCAGTTTTCCCGCTGGTGTGTTGTTTTGACATTCTGCGAGCAATTGCTTGTTGTACAAGCTGCAAAGGGTGGCCACGAACCTGCTTTAACGCTGTATCGCATGCTGCAGGCCGAAGCATGGCGCCGCCCTCAGTTGCTTAAGGCGGCACTACCTTTTTTGGAGGGAAATGCGGCTTTGCAATGCGCAGAAACCTATCTTGGGCACCAACAGTGGGTGAACTACACAGACCAGTTCCTCGGGGACGTGCAGTCCAGTCGGCCTGAACTGTATGAGCAGCTACAGGCTGGGCCTTACAGTAGAAATCAGCATCGCCAACTTGCCACACCTAGCCTTCGGGATTTTGCTTATGACCCCAAGCTATCCCTGCCAGGGCATGTTCGGTCACGTCTTTTCAAGGCTGAGCCAGAGGAAATTTTGGCGTTATTAGCCGACCCGCCCGTCAATCCGATGAGTTATTGGTTTGATCCACATTGGGAGGACTTCCTTCGCTACCCGTGGCCAGAAGCCGGAGCGGAAATTTGTCAGTTGCTGGAGCTACTGTTGTTATGTGGTTACGGCGAGTGGATGGTGGCCCAGACCCAGTCCCTGCCACCCAGGGTCTGGATACTCTGGTTGCTCTCTGGCGAACCCGTCCTGGTCAATGCAGCATGTAAAGCTTTTGGTGCACCCGAGCTGGATTGTCTGCTAGAAGGTTTGCGTAAAAGACGGACGACGTTGGTTGATCATACCAGCCCTGCAGATTTTGGAGTGGCACACCCACATTTCCTGGCGGCACTTGCTGATGCAATAGAGCGATATTCGTTGTTGGCAGATTCTTTGGATCAACTCCTCAATCCCATTGCCTTCTTCCGGGGGTTCGAAAAAGCGGAACCTGGCCGGCTCAGTGCTTTTTTTACCCACTGCTCTGAACAGCTACCTATTCTGGCTTATTACGAGCAAAGCTGGTTGGATTTACCACCACCTGTCTATCTACAGCCTATCGATGCGGAGGGGAGGGCAGAGTGGTACGGATCCATGCCCCCTTATTTTCATCATCCACGAGGCCCGATCTACACCCGATGTCACCTCTACCGTACACGCATGCTGGGAGAAGCCTGGGCCATAGTCAAAGGGTCAGATCCGACAAAATTGCAGGCCCTGTGGGCGCGACAGAAAAAGAACGTGGTTTACCTTCAGTCTGGCAATGCCGAGGGTTTTCGCAACGATAGTCGACGGATGGTGCAAGCCATCTTGAAGAAGGGTCGTCGAACCGATGTGCTGGCGCAACTGGTTTAATCTTTCCATGATTGGCATGTCGAAACCTGTCATCCCAGCGCTTCTGCCGTTGCCCGTTTCGTGGGCTCGCCCATCCTAGCCATCAACTGGAGGTGATGCCCCCAGGTCCCCACGATTCACCGCCTGCAAGCTATCCGAGCCGCTTGGCAAAAGCTGCGCAGGGCGTGGTTGAATTCAGCCCACCTTGGCTGGCTGCCGCCCGACATTGTTCCCTAAACGATCTGCCCAGACCATGGGATTCCAGCCAGAAATGGAGGCCTGTGACTGGATCATCAGCAAAGTAACGCATCAAATTGGGTGGCGGATTGCAGGTAGGGGTTGAGTTAGAACGACGGGGAGCGGACTAGGGGATTCGATGATATTACATGCGCATTTGACATGATATAATTGATTAGATTGATTATTCTTTCATGCCGATCACGTCGGCAATATCTGACCTGTCCCCGCGCTCATCAAAAAAAGCCAGCAAACCCGCTGGGATCCGCCAGGCAAGTTGGCGAGGCGGATAGGGTAG